>NZ_JBARCR010000354.1:0-2280 GCF_049794275.1 Trebonia sp. | reverse complement strand
CCGGCCAACCCCCGATCCCCGGACAAGGTCGGACAGTTCCACAGGGTTGGCGACCATGCGCACCGAAGCGCACCTTGTGCACGGCGTGACCATCTGTGACCGGGCACTTAGCCGCAGAAATGGTTATTTCGTGCGCAAGGTGAACGGGAGTGACCCCTGCTACTGAATGGGCAGTGCTCGGATCACGTCTGCTCCGGGCGATCACGCCCTACAGACGTTGAAAGGCGTGGGTCTACGGCGGCCGGGGGGCCCCGGCGAGGACCTCAGCCGCGGCGCTCAGCATGATCACGAAGAAAAATCGTCCTATGCGCGCGATTTTCTTTCGTGATCATGAAATCAGCGGGCTCGAGCCGGCCGGCGCGGACCCGCTGACGGTGGGCGTGCGAGCCGCGGGGCGGGCGGGGCCGGGGAGGACTCCGCGGCTCTGTCGCTGAGCCGTCCCGCAAGGGCAGCCAAAGACCTCAGCGCTGCAAACCCTGCAAGTCGAGGAGCGTCGGGTGGCGGGCAGAGATACATAAGGATGTGATATAAATGTCTTATGGAAAATTCTAGGGACGCCGCCGTCGACAGGCTGGCCGCTGACCTGGCCGCGGGGCTTGAGCGGGTCGTCAGCCTGCTCCGTGCGCTGAGCCAGCCGAGCGGGCTGTCCATGACCTCGGTCGCCACGCTGGCCACCCTCGAACGCCAGGGGCCGCGGCGCCTCACGGCGCTCGCGGCCCTGGCGGGCGTGACCCAGCCCGCGATGACACAGCTGATCAGCCGACTCGAGGACGATGGACTGGTGCGCCGCGAGGCCGACGTAGCAGACGGGCGTGTCGTCCAGGTGCGCATCACCGACGAGGGGCGGGCGACGCTGGCGCGCCGCCGTGCCGGGCGCGCCGCGAAGCTGGCCGTCATCCTCACCCAGCTCAGCCCGGAGTACCAGGCCGCGCTCGCCGCGGCGGTGCCGGCGCTAGATGCCCTGGCCGCCGCGCGCCGCGACGAGCAGCCGGCGCTCGCCTAACCTCCCGCCGGGCGTCCCGGCATCTCGCAAATTCCAGAACGGAGCACAGTTCACCAATGAGTGGCGCCCGCCCGGGCTCGACAGCGAGCCCGTTCAAGCAGCCGAAAGCCGTGTTCGCCGTCGCGTTCGCCTGCGTGGTGTCCTTCATGGGCATCGGCCTCGTCGACCCGATCCTGCCCGCGATCTCCAACCAGCTGCACGCCTCGCCTAGCGAGGTCACGCTGCTGTTCACCAGCTACCTGGTCGTCACCGCCGTGGCGATGCTGATCACCAACTGGGTGTCCAGCAGGATCGGCGCCAAGCGGACGCTGATCGCCGGGCTGATCCTGATCGTGGTTTTCGCCGGGCTGGCGGGCGCCTCCGGCTCGCTCGGCGACATTATCGGGTTCCGGGCAGGCTGGGGCGTCGGGAACGCGCTGTTCATCGCGACCTCGCTGGCCGTCATCGTCGCGTCGGCCAGCGGCGGCTTCGCCGGCGCCATCGTGCTCTACGAAACCGCGCTCGGCCTCGGCATCGCGGTCGGCCCGCTGCTCGGCGGGACGCTCGGCGAGATCAGCTGGCGCGGGCCGTTCTTCGGCGTGTCGGTGCTGATGGCGATCGCGCTGATCGCCACCGTCGTGCTCGTCGAGCCCACCCCCAAACCGGCGCAGAAGACCAGCCTGTCCGCGCCGTTCAAGGCGCTGCGGCACCGCGGGCTGCTGATCATGGCGCTGACCGCGCTCTGCTACAACTGGGGCTTCTTCACGATCCTCGGGTACGCCCCGTTCCCGATGGACCTGAGCCCGATCAAGCTCGGCCTGGTCTTCTGCGGGTGGGGCATCCTCGTCGCGATCTTCGCCGTCTTCGGCGCGCCGCGGCTGCAGGAGCGGCTCGGCATCGCCAGGACCATGTACGCCAACCTCTTCGTGTTCGCGCTGATCATCCTGGGCATCGCGATCTGGACGCTGGACCGGCCCGTGCTGATCGTGCTCACGATCGTGTCGGGGATCTTCTGCGGGGTGAACAACACGGTCACCACCCAGGCCGTGATGACCGTGTCCCCGGTGGAACGCCCCGTCGCATCCGCCGCCTACAGCTTCGTGCGGTTCATCGGCGGCGGCCTGGCCCCGTATGCCGCTGGCCGGCTCGTCATCGCCGTGAACATCCACTTCCCGTTCTATCTCGGCGCCGGGGCCGTGCTGCTCGGCATCGTGATCCTGAGCACCGGCCACAAGCTGCTGGCGGAGGCCGAGCGCGTCCAGGCCGAGGACGTCAAGGCGGCCGCCGCCCCCGCGGCC
>NZ_JBARCR010000353.1:0-4070 GCF_049794275.1 Trebonia sp. | reverse complement strand
GGACAAGCGCGCCGGCGCCCGCGGGCATGCCGCAATGGCTGCGGATCATGCTGCTGGCGGCGGGCCTGCTCATCGGGGCCGCCTTCCTGGCCGAACTGGTCCTGGCGATCGCCCGCAGGCGCCGTCGGCCCGCGGCCGCGAATGTCCAGCCCGAGAAGGCCCAATCCGAGAATGCCCAATCCGAGAATGTCCAGCCTGAGAACGCCATGACGGAGAGTGCCATGCCCGAGACCGTCAGCCCCAGCCCGCCGCGGAGCTGCAGGCGGTTCGTCCTCGCCGACTACGACCGCCTGGTCGTGACGCACAACAAGGCCGATGACATGGTCTGCGTGCTGCGCCCGCCCGGCGAGGATCCCAGGGCGATCCTGCGGGTCGCCCGCCTGGTCCTACCGGAGGATCCCTATGAGGAACTCGCCGAACAGCTCGGCGTGCCCGCGAGCTGGCCGATGGAGTGATGCGCTAAAGAGGAGGCGCGGTTCCGGAGCGATTCGACAAGCGCGGCGACGTGACGGCGGTCGTCGGGCGACAGCTCGTCGATGCTGGCGATCAAGAGCTCCCGCTCCCGGTCGTCCTGGCTCTGCTGTCCCGCCGGCGCCCGGTCGTAGTAGTGCAGCCCGGTCGACTCGGCCGCGGCGATACGGACCATCGAGACGGGCGCGCCGAGCCCTTTGGCGAGCGCGTCAATGGTGGCCGGGCGCGGCGGCCGGACCAGGTTCCGCGTGGTGGCGAGCGTGTAGACAGTGGACCGGGGCAGCCCCGCGCGGCGGGCGACCGCGCCATAGGACCAGCCCCGGTCCTGCAGCCGCTGATGAATCAGCCGCTGCAGCGGGTTCATGTTGTCTGGCGGTGCCAAGGCGGCATCCTCAGGGACGCCCGGCTTGTCGTCTGCGGCGTGCGCCGTCATGCCTATCAACCTAATCCTGCGGAGGGGCGGAGGGGTTCGTCGTGATTCTCACATTGACTTATCCGGCCAATCCATTGTACGGTAGTGAACGTACAGTTTGCACGTTGATTAACGTGCAAACAAGGAATGCCGAAGGAGGCTCCCGCGACTAGCCCCAGGAGGGCCTGCTGTGCGTGTCAATCGCGGGGACGCGTTCAGCCGGCTAGGGAGGGCCGCCCGGCCGTATCCGGGCGGCCCTCCCTCTGTGTGCCGCCCTCGCGCCGGTTACTCCGGCGCGGGGACGCGTTCAGCGGCTAGCCGGCGAAGTGCCAGTTCCGCGTACAGCGTGGCGCCGTCAGGAAGCACGTCATCGGTGAAGGCGGCCGTGGCCGAGTGGTTGGAGGGGGCCGTTTGCGGGTCCGTGCCCGGCGGGCAGGCGCCGAGCAGGACGAACGCCCCGGGGACCTCGTTGAGCACGTACGAGAAGTCCTCGGAGCCGGCCAGCGGCTCGGGCGGTGTGACGGCCCGGTCGGCGCCGAACAGGCCCGCCGCCGTCGCGGTCGCGAACGCCGCCTCGGCCGGGTCGTTGACCGTGACGGGGTAGCCGCCGGCGAAGTCCACGTCCGCGGTCAGGCCGTGGGCCTGGGCGATGTTCGTGACGAGGCGCACCGTCTCGTCACGGAGCCGTTGCCGCGATTCGTGGCTGAAGGAGCGGGCGGTCACGTAGAAGGTGGCGTCGTCCGGTATCACGTTGCGGACGGTCCCGGCGTGGAAGCTGCCCACCGTGACGACCACCGGGTCGAACACGTTGAACTTGCGGGTGACCATGGCGTGCAGCGCGGTGACCATCTCGCAGGCCGCGGGGATCGGGTCCATGGCCTGGTGCGGCGCCGAGCCGTGACCGCCGCGGCCGTGCACCGTGACGTCGATCGCGTCCATCGCGGCCAGGGCCGGGCCCGGCCGGGCCGCGAACACGCCGGCGTCATACATGCCGGAAAAGACGTGCAGCGCGTAGGCGGCCACCGGCGGCTCGCCCGCCGCGCCGAGCACGCCTTCGTCGATCATGATGCGGGCGCCGCCGCCGCCTTCCTCCGCCGGCTGGAACATGAAGATCACGTTGCCAGGGATGTCGGCCCGCTGTGCGGACAGCAGCCGCGCGGCACCGGCCAGCATCGTGGTGTGCAGGTCATGACCGCAGGCATGCATCGCCCCAGCGGTGCGGGACGCCCACGGCAGGCCGGTCGCCTCATGCACCGGCAGCGCGTCCATGTCGCCGCGCAGCAGCACCGTCGGCCCCGGCCTGCCGCCGCGCAGCACCGCGGTCACCGAACTGAGCTGCCTGCCCGGGGTGATCTCCAGAGGGAGCCCGTCCAGCGCGGCGAGCACCTTGCGCTGGGTCGCGGGCAGGTCATAGCCGATCTCGGGTTCCTGGTGGATGGCGTGCCGCAGCTCGGTAAGCTCACCGGCAATCTTGTCCGCTTCGTCGCGAATAGTCATCCCATGACCATATCCCCGGCCTTGCCGGGACCGGCGGTGGATGGTGGGGTGGGCAGGTGACCCGATCTCGCGCGATCGCGTACGCGACTGAGTATTTCGACTCTGGCGCGTTCCTGGCCGACCTGACCCGCCGGGTCGCGTTCCCGACGGAAAGCGGGCTGCCGGAGCGCCGCCTGGATTTGCACGCCTACCTCGGCCAGGAGATCGTCCCGGCGGCCGCCCGGCTGGGCGCCACGGCCCGGATAGCGGACAATCCCGGCGACGGCGGGCCGCTGCTGATCGCGCGCAGGCACGAGGCCGACGACCTGCCCACCGTGCTGACCTACGGTCACGCCGACGTCGTGACGGCCGAGCCGCACCGCTGGCGGCCTGGGCTCGATCCCTGGCGGGTCACGGTCGAGCAGGACCGCTGGTACGGCAGGGGAACCGCGGACAACAAGGGCCAGCACACCATCAACCTGGCGGCCCTGGAGCAGGTGCTGCGCGCCCGCGGCGGACACCTCGGCTTCAACCTGGTCATCCTCATCGAGACCAGCGAAGAGACCGGATCCGCCGGACTGAGCGAGTTCTGCACGCGACACCGCGACGAGCTGGCCGCCGACCTGCTCATCGCCTCGGACGGGCCGCGGGTGGCCGCCGGGCGTCCCACGGTCTTCCTCGGCGCACGCGGCTCGGCGGGGTTCACCCTGCGCGTCGCGCTGCGCGACCGGTCCTACCACTCGGGCAACTGGGGCGGCCTGCTCCGCAACCCGGCCACCGTGCTGGCCAGCGCGATCGCCTGCCTGGCCGACGGACGCGGGCGGATCCTCGTGCCCGCCCTGCGTACCCCGCCGATCCCGGCCGCGGTGCGGGACGCGCTGGCCGTCATCCAGGTCGGCGGCGGCCCCGGTGACCCGGACATCGACCAGGACTGGGGCGAGCCGGAACTCACCGCCGCCGAGCGGGTCATCGCAGGAAACACCCTGGAGGTGCTGTCACTCGCCGCCGGGAACCCTGATACCCCCGTCAACGCCATCCCCGGCGAGGCCCACGCGCACTGCAACCTCCGGTTCCAGCCCGGCACCGACATCGCCGGCCTGACCACCGCGATCCGCGCTCACCTGGACGACCACGGCTTCGGCATGGTCACCGTCGAGCCGGGAGGCGTCATGCACGCCTCCCGCACCGACCCCGGCAACCCGTGGGTCCAGTTCGCCCTGGCCTCGCTGGAACGCACCGAGGGCAGCCCGCCCGCGCTGCTGCCCAACCTCGGCGGCGGCCTGCCCAACGACGTCTTCACCGATCAGCTCGGGCTGCCGACCATCTGGATCCCGCACTCCTACCCGGCCTGCGCGCAGCACGCCCCCGATGAGCACCTGCTCGCCCCGCTCGCCCGCCAGGCCCTGCGCCTCATGGCGGGCCTGTTCTGGGATCTGGGCGAGCACGCGGGCGCTGGCCAGAGCTAGGCCGCCGAGGACTCTCTGAGCTGGCCGAAGTCGATGCCAAGCCAGGCGTTCAGGCCCGAGTAGCCGTCCGGGGTCACCGTGACGACCCGGCTGGCTTCGTGGCGGCGGAGCCAGTCGCGCCGCATGAGCTCGGCGGTCAGCGCGGCGCCGAGGGAACCGGCCAGGTGGTGGCGGCGTTCCGTCCAGTCCATGCAGGGGCGCAGCAGCGGCCGGGTGCGGCGCGGCACGGCGCCGACGTCGATGCC
>NZ_JBARCR010000352.1:0-5119 GCF_049794275.1 Trebonia sp. | reverse complement strand
GGGAGGGCGAAGGTGCCGTTGGGGAGGGGGTCTGCCAGGCCGTCGGCTACCAGGCCGTCCAGGGCGCGGGCTCGCTGGGGCGTGTCTGGCCATACGAGGTCGAAGCGCTCGGGCGGGACTGGTTGCGCCGAATCCCGCAGCAACCCCAGCAAGCGCCCGCGGCATTGGCGGTCGGTGCCCTCGTAACGCTGGCCTGCTGGCCTGGTCGCGGCTGGCGGGCTGCCGTTCGCCAGCCACTTGCAGTGGGTCGATACCGGGCAGGTACCGCATTTGGGGCGGGCGGCTGTGCAGGTCAGGGCGCCTAGTTCCATGACCGCTACTGACCAGCGGGCCGCGGTGGCCGGGGCTTCAGGGAGCAGCGACTCGGCCAGCCGGTATTCGGCGGTGGAGGGCTGCCGGCCGGGGAATTCCTCGCCGGAGGCCAGCCTCGCGAGGACTCGCCGGACGTTCGTGTCGAGGACCGCGTGGCGATCGCCGAAGGCGAAGACGGCTACCGCCGCTGCCGTGTAGCGGCCGATGCCGGGGAGGGCCAGCAGCGCCTCGTGGGTGGACGGGACTTCGCCGGCGTGATCGCGGGTGATGATCGTGGCGGCCTCGTGGAGGCGGAGGGCGCGGCGGGGATAGCCCAGGCGGCCCCACTGCCGGACTGCCTCGCCTGCGGGGTCGGCGGCCAGCGCGGACGGAGACGGCCACCTGGCCAGCCAGGCCCGGTGGGCGGGCAGGACGCGGCTCACCGGGGTCTGCTGCAGCATGATCTCGCTGACCAGCACCGACCACGGGCTCGCGCCCGGCGCCCGCCACGGCAGGTCGCGGGCGTGCGCCGAATACCAGGCGAGAACCGGCTCGGCGTGCGGCGACGTCATGAGAAGCATTATCCCCGGCGCGGCAACCGGACCGCCCGCATCGCAGACTGCATACTCTTCGCATGCGATGGAACGCGAATCGTCGTTCAGGCAGGCCGACGGACCCGAGCGCCTACTGGCGGCGCCGGTTCTTCATCCTCGGCGGCGGCCTCGCGGTGCTCGCGGTCCTCGCGTGGCAGTTCACCGGCAAGGGGCCGTCGGCCGGCACGCCGGCGGCCGTCGGCTCGTCCATGGCCGCGCTCCAGGCGGGAGAGACGCTCCCGTCGGCGGCGTACGGCAGCCCGGCGGCCGCGCCCTCGCTCACCACCCCAGCCGAGATTCCGCCGACCACCGCTCCGCCGGTTACCCCAAGCGCGAAGCAGTCAAGCGCCCAGCCGAGTGCGACGGCCAGCGCCTCCGCCGGGGCCGCCGGACCGAGCTGCGCGCCGGGCGACATCGTGCTCACCCTGGTCACGAGCCAGGCCAGCTACGGGCAGACGGCGCAGCCTGAGTTCCACGTGTACGCGGTGTCGACCGCCAGCAGGGCGTGCCAGCTGCCGTACGGCGCCGGATCCGTGCGCGTGGTCGTCACCAGGCTCGGTCAGGTGGTGTGGGATTCCTCGGCGTGCAAGGCCGCCGCCGCCAAGCCGGTCCAGTTCCAGCTCGGCGTCCCGCAGCTGCTGACGGTCTCGTGGAACCGGCAGGCCACGGGCCCGTCCGGCTGCGCCGGATCACTTCCCGCTGGCGCCACGGGCACCTTCGACGCCGTAGCGCAGACGGCCGGCCAGTCCAGCCACGTCACTACCTTCACGCTGGACCGCTGATCATGCCCCGCTAATCCCGCAGCGCCGCCTGCATCGCTTCACGCACGTCCTCCACCTCGACGACCTCCATGCCGGACGACCCCCCCGAGGAGGCCGCATCCGAGCCTGATGGGACGATGGCGCGGCGGAAGCCCATCCGCTCGGCCTCCGCGACCCGGCGCGGCACGCCCGCCACGTTCCGCACCTCGCCGGCCAGGCCCACCTCGCCGACCGCGATCACGCCCTGCGGGACGGACAGGTTCGCCACCGAACTGGCCAGCGCGAGCGCGACCGCCAGGTCCACCGACGGCTCGGTCAGCCGCACTCCGCCAACGGTCGCCGCGTACACGTCCTGCTTGCCTATCTTGACGTCGGCGCGGCGCTGCAGCACCGCGAGCACCATGCCCACCCGGGAGGCGTCGAGTCCGGAGGTGACACGGCGCGGCATCTCCAGCGCGGACTGGCACACGAGCGCCTGCACCTCCGCGAGCAGCGGCCGCCGCCCCTCCAGCGTGACGGTGACGCACGTGCCCGGCACCGGCTCGCGGTGCCGGGAGAGGAACAGGCCGCTCGGGTCGGCGAGGCCGATCATGCCGTACTCGCCAAGGTCGAAGCAGCCGACCTCGTCGGTGGGGCCGTACCGGTTCTTGACCGCGCGGACCATGCGCAGCCGCGAGTGCCTGTCGCCCTCGAAGTGCAGCACCACGTCGACGATGTGCTCGAGCGTGCGCGGGCCGGCGACCGAGCCGTCCTTGGTCACGTGCCCGACGAGGATCGTCGCCATCGCCCGTTCCTTGGCCACCGCGGTCAGCGCCGCGGCGACCTCCCGCACCTGGGTGACGCCGCCGGGCACGCCGTCCACGTCGACGGCCGCGATCGTCTGCACCGAGTCGATGATCAGCAGCCTTGGCTGGACGCATTCCACGTGTGACACGATCGCGCCCAGGTCCGTCTCCGCGGCCAGGTAGAGGTTCTCGCTCACCCCGCCGATCCGGTCGGCACGGAGCCTGACCTGTGCGGCGGACTCCTCGCCAGTGATGTACAGCACCGGCCCGTCCGCCGCCACCATGGCGCCCGCCTCGAGCAGCAGGGTCGACTTGCCGACACCAGGCTCGCCGGCGAGCAGCAGCACCGCGCCGGGAACCAGGCCGCCGCCGAGCACCCGGTCAAGCTCGTCGAGGCCGGTCGGCCTGGCGGCGGCCTGCGCCGCGTCCACCTTCCCGATCGGCATCGCTGCCGTGCTCACCGGGCCGCCGCCCAGCCGTCCGGCGCGCGAAACACCGGAACCGCCGTAGGCCGCTGCCCGGATCCCGGCGCGCACCAGCCGCGACGGCACCGCCGTCTCCTCGACCGTGCCCCATGCCTGGCACTCACCGCACCGCCCGACCCACTTGGGCGTCTGCCAGCCGCACTCGCTGCAGCGGAACCCAGCCGTCGACTTCGCCATGGTCGCACCATAGCGACGCGGTCTGACATTCGACTGCGGCGGCGAGCATAAGCTGAAGGAAGCCGCACCACGGAAGGGAAAGCGTTGACTGGGCTACCTGTGACCCCCGTCGTGCTGTCCACGTCGTCCGTCTATCCGGAACGGACCACGGACGCCTTCGAGGCCGCCGCGCGCCTCGGCTACGACGGGCTCGAGGTGATGGTCTACACGGACCCGGTGAGCCAGTCAGCCGACGCGCTCGCGGGCCTGATCGACTACCACCAGGTCCCCGTGCTCGCGGTGCACACGCCCAGCCTGCTGCTCACCCAGCTCGTCTGGGGCCGGGAACCATGGGCCAAGCTGCTGCGGGCCAAGGAACTGGCCGAGCGGGTGGGCGCGAAGGTGGTCGTGCTGCACCCGCCGTTCCGCTGGCAGCGCGACTACGTGCGCGGGTTCGAAGAGGGCGTGGCCAAGATGGCAGAAGAGACCGACGTCACCTTCGCCGTGGAGAACATGTTCCCGCTCCGGGCAGGCACCACCGAGGTGTCCGGGTACGCGCCGCACTGGGACCCGACCATCCTTGACCTGCCGAACGTGACCCTGGACCTGTCGCACACCGCCGCCTCCGCTTCCGACGCGATCGCGATGGCGAACGAGCTTGGCCCGCGGCTTGCGCACGTCCACCTGGCCGACGGCACCGGCGTCACGAACGGTCCCGTGCCCGACGAGCACCTGGTGCCCGGGCGCGGCCGGCAGCCGTGTGCCGAGCTGCTGCGCGGCATCGCAGCGACGGGCTACCGGGGGATGGTGGTCGCCGAGGTGAAGACCACGCGCGCGGCGACGAGGGACGACCGGCTCGCGGACCTGGCCGAGACGCTGGCCTTCGCCAGGAACCACCTGGCCCCGGTCCCGGCTGCCTGAGGCCTGGCATTCTGAGACCAGGCATTCTGAGACCAGGCATTCTGAGACCAGGCATGCCAACCAGGAGGCGAGACATGACCGGCACGCTGATTACCGTGGCGGAGGCCCGCGCGTTCCTCTGCATACCCTCCTGACCTGCGCTTGCTGGGAGTTTGCAATTGCAAGCAGTCGGGTAGACTGAGAGTATGGCAACAATCGGTGACTACATTCGGCAGCAGCGCGAACAGGCGAAGATCTCGCTGCGCCAGCTGGCCGACCAGGCAGGCGTCTCCAACCCGTACCTCAGCCAGATCGAGCGGGGGCTCCGCAAGCCCAGCGCGGACATCCTGCAGCAGATCGCCAAGGGGCTGCGGATCTCGGCGGAGGCGCTCTACGTGCAGGCCGGCATCCTCGAGGACAGGCCCGGTGACTCGGGCGTGCGCTCCGCGCTCCTCACCGACCCGCAGCTTACCGAGCGGCAGAAGCAGGTCCTGATCGAGATTTACGAATCCTTCCGCAACGAAAGCCAGCCGACGCCGCCTAAGGCGGAAGTGATCGCCGTCACTCGCACGCCCGACGAGCCGGATGACTCCGCGGACCAGTCCTAGAACACTCCGGACAAGGTAGCGTGGACCCGTGGCCTCAATAACCGGCAGCGGGCCGTATAGCCCGCTCAATTACTTCTTCGTAGCGCTCGCGGTGGCGGCGTTCGTGGTGGAAGCCTGGGCCTTCATCGACGCCATCATCAGGCCCGCGCAGGCGTTCCGCGCGGTTGGCAAGCTGAGCAAGCCGATCTGGCTGATCATCCTCGGCGTCGCCTTCGTGCTCGGGCTCTATGCCGCTGCTTACGGCGGCATAACCGGCATCCTCTCGGTGGCCGCGTTCGTCGCCGCGGCCATCTACCTCGCCGATATGCGGCCGAAGGTGAAGGAGTTCGGCCGCGGCAGCAGGAACAACTCAGGTCCGTACGGTCCCTGGTAGCAGGCTTGCCGGGGAGTCACCACGGGCCCGTTCTGGATAACTGGTTCTTAAGCCATCGCCAGCAGCAGCAGCGGTGTCAGGACAAGCGCGGCGGCGGACAGCACGACCACGGCCTGGGCGGCGCGGCACAGCGGCGGCGGTGGCGCGAGCAGCCGGTTGACCCGCGC
>NZ_JBARCR010000351.1:0-5056 GCF_049794275.1 Trebonia sp. | reverse complement strand
AAGGTGTTCGATCCGCGGGATCTGCCGAAGAGGGTTCATGGTTCCCGGCGTCAGCAGTTCTTCATGATCAGGGAATTCGGGGGTGTTGCCGGGGTCTCGGTGATCCGGCGGCCCGGCATGACCGTCGTGCGCACACCGGTCTCTACGTCGTCGGCGATGACGCAGCCAAGCCGTCGCTCGCCGGTATCGGCCAGCGTCCCGTCCCGGATGACGTGCACTGTCCCGCGTCGCAGGTTCCGCACCGCCGAGCAGAAGAACGCCCCGAGAGCGGCACGGCGGCCGATGACCGAATGGCCCAGGAAGCTCATGTGCGACACTTCCGCCTGCGCCAGCAGCAGGCAGCGCCGTATCTCGACGCTGGGGCCGAGGTAGGAGCGCCCCTCGATGACCGTCGGGCCGAAGATGCTGGCGTTCGGCCCGATCTCGCAATCGGGCCCGATAAGAACGGGGCCGAACAGGTTGACGCCGGTATGCAGGAGCGAGCTCTGGTGCACCAGCGCGTGGCCTTGCCAGTCCCAGCGCGGGCTCGGCGGGTTGTCAACCAGGCGGTAGCCATCGCAGTCGGCCGGCAAAGCCAGCGCGGTAAGGGCTCTGACAACGTGCAGGCCCTGGAGTTCGTCCTCCCACCACTTCGGCTCGGTCAGGCAGTGATGAAGCGCCGCGGGCAGCAGCGCCATCATCTCGTCGCCGAGAAGATTCTCCGCGCTCCTCACGACCCTCCGTTGCCCGGTCCACAGGAAACAGCCGTCAGCGATGGTACCCGCCCAGCGAGTCCTGGAGCCGGGCCTGGCGGCCGATCCCGGGGCGATTCAGTCGGGGACCGGCTGGGGTGCAGTTCTGTCAGCGTGTGGTGCGGCGGGGTCCAGCGCCGGACGGCCGCGTTCCGCCTCTCCGGTCCCGTAAATCGACCCGCCTGCCGGCCCCGCCACTGACGAGGTTGTCCCGTAGTCTCGCTAATGTTCGCCCGGAATCTTGATCCGGAGATGGGCGGGCCGCCTGGTCGGCGGACCCGGCACCTGCGCCCGGGAGGAGCGTGCTGTCGTGGCGGGTCCTGACCGCTGGCACCGGTGGCTGCTGGAGGTGCGGTTCGGCGGCGATGCCGCCGCCCGGGAGAAGGATCTCGCCGAGTTCCTCTACCCGGTCCGCGATGCGGTGCTGGACCGTGCACGGCTCGAGCCCGGCCAGACGCTGCTGGACGTGGGCACCGGGGACGGTCTCATCGCGTTCGGCGCACTGGAACGGCTGGGGCCGTCTGGGCGGGTGATCTTCTCCGACATCTCGCAAGACCTGCTCGATCACTGCCGGGCCGCAGCCAGCGCAGAAGGGCTGCTTGACCGGTGCCGCTTCGTGCTCGCCCCCGCCGATCAGCTCACTGCCGTTCCGGACGCCTCGGTCGACGCGGTCACCACCAGGTCGGTGCTGATCTACGTTAAGGACAAGGCACGGGCCATGCGCGAGTTCTTCCGTGTGCTGCGGCCCGGCGGGCGGGCAAGCCTGTTCGAGCCGGTCAATGTCCTGATGTCCGACCCTGGCCCCGGCCTGTTCCACGGCTACGACGTCACCCCGGTCAAGGCCCTGGCAGCCAGGGTCCAGGCCCTTTACGTATCGATCCAGCCGCCGGGGGCTGATCCCATGGTCGACTTCGACGACCGGGACCTGGTGCGCCACGCCCAAGACGCCGGGTTCAGCGAGATCAGCCTGGAACTGCGGGTCAGCGTGAAGAATCGCAAGGACCCCGTGCCCTGGGAACGGTTCCTGCGCATGTCAGGCAACCCGTTGCAGCCGACCTTCCAGGAAGCCCTGCAGCAGGCCCTCAGCACCCAGGAAGCCGGCGAGCTCGCCCGCCACCTCCGGCCGCTCGTGGAATCCGGAACCGGGCTGGAACGCACCGCGCTGGCCTACCTGACCGCCGTCAAAGGCTGAAAAAGGGGCCTACAACCACACAACCTCTGACGGTCATCTGAACATGGGGCCAAGTATCAGTCACGGGGCCAACCATCGGCCACAGTCACACTTGCGGCTCCAGTGACTTCTCGAACCAGTGGTGCGCGTACGGCTCGTCGTTGAACGCCGCCACCTCCCGGTAGCCAGCCGACCGGTACAGGCTTATCGCCTCGCGCAGCGTCCGGTTGGTTTCCAGCCTCAGTACCCGGACGCCGTGCGCGGCCGCGTGCGCCTCGAGCTCGGCGAGCAGCCGCCTTCCCAGGCCGAGGCCGCGGGCCGACGGCGCGACCCACATCCGCTTGATCTCGGCTGGGGCGTCGCCGTGGAACTTCAGCGCGCCGCACCCGGCGGGTTCCCCGTCCACGGTCGCGACCAGGAACAGCCCCGCGGGCGGCGTCATCTCCTCGTCCGCCGCCGAAATGCTCAGCGCCGGGTCGAAGCCGTCGTCGAAGCGGCTGGCGAGTTCGGTCTCATAGGCCCGCAGGCACGTTTGCGCGTCCGGGTCCCGCGGGTCCCGCACGCCGACGCGCACCTCCATTACTCCACCACGGCGTGCACCGACGAGTTGATCAGCGGCCAGTCGACGCCGACGCCCAGCCCGGGTCCTGTCGGCGCGTGCACGTAGCCCTCCGCGTCGACCGTGAACGGCTCGGTCAGGCCGTAGCTGAAGTGCGCGAGGCTGTGGTCGCCCGCCCGGTTGAACGCGAGCACTTCGAGCCAGTCGCAATTGTCGATGGCCATCATCACGTGGAGCGCCGCGACGTTGTTCAGCGGGTTGTAGTTGTCGTGCACCTCGCAGTTCATCCCGAACGCCTCGGCCAGGTGCGCGATCTTCATCAGCCCCGTGATGCCGCCCTTAATGACGACGTCGCCGCGCAGGAAGTCCGTCGCGCCCGCGGTGATCCACGGCGGCAGCGCCGTCAGCCCGCCAGGGGTGATCTCGGTGGCCAGCAGCGGGATGGTCAGGTGCCTGGCGAGGCGCTGGTAGCCGTGGATGTCGTGGTCGGGCAGCGGGTCCTCGTACCAGAAGTAGCCGAGATCCTGGATCGCCTGCCCGACCCGCAGCGCGTCCGGGTAGGAGTAGCTCCACGACGAGTCGAGCATCAGCGTCATCTCGTCGCCGACCGCGGCCCTGACGGCCTCGCAGGCCGCGATGTCGAAGTCGACGGGCGGCGCCGTGCCCGGTGGCAGCCAGGGCCCGCGCGGCGGGTGCAGCTTGTATCCGCGCCAGCCCTGCTCCTGCCAGTAGACGGCGTCCTCGGCGTACTCCCCCGGCGTCCGGTAATGGGCCGTGGAGTAGTACGCGGGGATCCGGTCCCGGCAGGTGCCGAGCAGCCGGTGCACGGGCAGCCCGGCGGTCTTGCCCGCGATGTCCCACAGCGCGACGTCGACGCTGCCCACGGCGTGCGGGCTGAGGTAGTGCACCAGCCCGGCCATCCGCCGCCAGTGCGCCCCGATGTCCAGCGGGTCCGCGCCGACCAGCCACGGCTTGACGACGGTGACGATCTGGTCCGCGATCGCGACCGGCCCGGGACCGGGCCCGGACAGGAAGCTGTTGCCCTCGATGCCCTCATCGGTCATGATCCGCAGCACGCCGAGCAGTTGCCGTCCGCCCGGTCCGAACGAGGCGCTTCCGGTGCTGACCCGCTCATGCAGCACAACCGTGACATCCGTAATCCGCACGCCCGCCCACGCTACTCCGGCCCGCCCCGGACCGACTAGAGCGCGGCCGGAAGCCCCGCGCTCCCGGCCGCGCTCTGGTCAGAGCCGGACCCGCCGCCGCTCGCTTATGACCCCGAGCCGCCGATCGTCCCTGAGCCGCCGCTGCCGGGAGGCAGCGGCGGCTGGGCCACGCAGCTCGGCGCCGGGGGCGAGGCCAGGGTTCCTATGCCGTACGAGGTGTTCCCGCTGGTCGCCACGCCGATCACGAGGATGTCCCCGACCGGGATGCCGCGCGCGTTCACGGTGATGGTCCCGTCGGGCGAACGGGATATCCCTGTGGTGATCAGGTGGCCCTTCCCCGATATGGCGGGCGGCGTCACCTTGCTCGTGCAGCCAGGCTCGACCGGCACCACGACCACCTGCTTGTCGCCAAGCTGACGGAGCCTTGCGTTGGCGGCCGCTATCCCGGACTTCTGGTACACCGCGAGCGTGATCGTGCCGTCGGAGTTCTTCGTCACCGCGTAGGCCGCCGGGGTTCCGCTCCCGGCCACGTGGGCCGGGGTGCCGCTCTGGGCTACCAGGACGCCGGCGACGGCGGCGCCGACGGCGAGGGTGCCGCCGCTCGCCAGCAGCGTCTGGCGGGCCGTGATGTGGCGCTTGGGCTGCGCCGGCGGCCTGGTGTGCTGCGCTAGCGCCGTTCCATGTTCGCGCATGAGGTCGTCGAACAGCTGGTCTGAGAACTTAGTCATTGGTGTCGCCCCTGATTCGTGGTTGTCGCGTGCCTGCGCAACTGGGCACGGGCCCGCATCAAACGCATCCGTGCCGCGCCAGGCGTGACCCCGAGCACGGCCGCCGCCTCCTTCGGGCGCAGGCCGGCGAGGTCCACAAGCTCGATCAGCGCACGGTCCCGGTCCGGCAGCATGCCCAGCCCGCTGACCAGGTCACGGCCCGCCCGTTCCGCGTCGATGCGGTCGAGCAGTTCCTCGACCTGATCCGGTTCCAGGTCGCGCCGGCCCGCCAGCCGCTGCAGCCTGTCCTGCTGCTGGCCGTACGCCTCGCAGTGCGCGGCGTACACGTGCCGGGCGATCCCGAACACCCAGGCCCGCGCGGTGCCCCGGCCGGGGTCGAAAGACCCGAAGCTGGTGATCGCCGTGACGAAGGTGTCCGCCGTGAGGTCGGCGACCACGTGCGGGTCGGCGCTGCGCCGGGCGAAGTAGGCCGTGACCGCCTCCACGTTCGCCCGGTACAGCCGCTCGAACTCGGCCGCCGCGCCGGTCCCGCCCGCCTGCCTGACTGTTGCTGCTGCCTTGGTCACGTCTCTAGTTGCCCCGCAGCCGCTCTAGCGTCACGCGGTCCTCACCGCGGCCCCTCACCGCGGCGGCGTGCCGAAGTTCCCGTGCCGTCCGGCGCCGGCGGCGAACCGGGCCGCGCCGACGGCTGTCTCGCTGGC
>NZ_JBARCR010000350.1:0-5431 GCF_049794275.1 Trebonia sp. | reverse complement strand
CGGGCTCGCTCACGCCTGCATTGTAAAACCGTGCCGAGTCCTTCATTCGAGTGCGAACCGGGCATCGTGATCAAGACCGCGAACGGGTCACGCCGGTCATAGCCTGCCCGTCGAAGGGTGCGTAGGCTTGCGGCATGGATCGACCAAAGCGGCGAAATATGGTGCTTGACCTGCGGGCGATCGACGACAAGATCAGGCTCTGGCTCGGCGCCGGGGACATAGACGAGGACGACCGTCAGGCGCTGGAGACCGTCCGCGATCTGATCAATGACCTGATCAGCAAGCCCGGCTAACCCGTTCATGGTGCCGGGCCTTCCTGGTCCAGGCCGCGACCCGGGACCGACTGGCCGCACAGCCGGCCCGGGCCTCTTCGGATGTGAGACGCGCGACCGTGCCCGGCGGTTCACCGGGGCTACCCGGCCCGCCAAATCGACGCACGAGGGCGCACGGCGGTATACGCCTTACCGGGGAAGCCGCGCTTTGCGCAATGACGTCCTGGCGGCGAAGTAGATGAACGGGCCAGTCTCGGCGAGCAGGGACTCGATGCGCCTCCACTGGCACATGACCACCTCGAGCTCGGCGAACCGTGTCACGGCCTCGTCGCCCGCGAGGTTGACCAGGCGCGCGCCGCTATCGCGGACAGCCTCTATCTCGGGCGCCCGGTCCAGGATGTGCCTATCCGCCGTTCGGCGCAGTTCGTGTCCTCACCGATCATCAGCCAGGGGCCTACCGCGCAGGTCGATCTGTGCGCTGGGCGCCCGCTGCGCTCCGGTTGCCTCCCACCGTCTATGTGCCTGGATCGCCGGTCAGGGCCGGTCGTCCCCTGGCTTGAGAAGCCTGCCGTTCTTCGACAGATCCGGGTCGGTGCATGCGGAGAGGTTAAAACAACAGGGCCGTCTCTTCCCGCCCTGCATCTTCGAGATGCTGACCTCGACCCGTCGTGCGCGCGTGTCTGGGTTCTTCGTGGCGTTGACCCAGCGCACCCATTCCCAGCGCGCCATCGGGGTGATCTCTTTCCACAGGTTCTGGATCTTCTGCGGGGCACCTGCCAGGGCTGCCGCGAGATCGGGGGGCACGCTCGGCTCTGGCCAATCCCTGGTCACCTCGATGTCGAGCGCCGCAGTGTCACCCGCGCCGATGCCGGCAGCGTGCTGCAGCGTGTCATCGACACGCATCCAGTGGCCAGAATTTCCGTCTGGCTCGAGCACCGTCTGGAATCCGACGCCATTGATCGTCCCGCGGACGGCCACCTGTCCGCGCGAGGGCAGGCGCTTGCTGGCCGTCTCTGGCAACTGCACCACGATCGATGTGCCGAACGCGGACAGGATGGCGTCGAAACGAATGGCCGCCTCCTTAGTGCGCTGACTCACCGCCGTGCCTCGCCTTCTCCGTTCCGGGCACCGCCCCCCGACGGCGACACCGTTACCAGGTACGTCATGGCTGCCACTCTCCAATCCCAGCGACCACGAAACACGCGATGACGGCCGGCCACTCCCGAGCTGGTTAACCTCAGCCGCTTCCCGAGCTGGCGCTGCTGTGGCTTCGTCCGCGAGCAGTGACCGCGAATGTTCGCCACTTTCGACCGCGCCAAGGCTGCACCATGGTGGCGGCCGGGAACGCAGGATCAGATGCCGCCGAGCATCGCGATGAGCTCGGCAACCCGGTATGCCGCCGGGAAGTCCGGCGCTGCGTAGCGCAGGGTGCGGCCGTCCATGCGCTCAATTCCCGGCACCAGCAGCGCGCGTTCGGTCATATGCGGCCTGAGCACCTCGACTTCCAGCAGTACCGGTCCGTCGAAGCGCAGCGCCCGGACCGCCTCCCGGTCGGCCAGCGCCTTCGGTACCGCTGCCTCGATCCGCTCGCATGCCTCATCAGGATGCAGCAGCGCAGCCGCCCGGGCACCAAGTGCCCGCTTGACCACCACCGCATGCATGCCTGGTGCCACGTCGGCCGCCTCCGCGGCAACGGTGTCATCGCCCGAGACAAGCACTGCAGGCACGCCGCTGTGCGCCGCGAGCGCGGTGTTCAGGCCGAGCTCACCCAGGGAGCGCCCGTCGCAGCGTACGTCGGCGATGACCCCGCCGCTGATGGTGTGGGACATGACCGAGCGGGCTGTGCCCGCCTTGCCGTGGTAGCCGATGAACAGGATGGCATCGACGTCGGGCGCCAGTCCCGCCATCATCCCGTCCGGCTTGGGGTCGCCGCGCAGCAGCTCGGCACGCCGGTCCAGCAGCTCGGGCAGAAGGTTCCGGAAAGCCGCATGCGCCTCGGTGACCAGCACCTGCGCATCTGCCTCGTAGGCGTGAACACCGCGGACCGCGGCGCTAGCCTCGGCCGTAAGTAGCTTGCGGTTCCGTTCATACTCGCCATGGCCCGGACTGATATCGTCGCGGTCGACCACGCCGGCGATTCCCTCCATGTCGACCGAAACGAGCACCCGCATCCAACTCGCACCTCTCCCAGGCCATCTACCCAGCACGCAATGCACCGTGGTCATAGTCCACCAGACCGCGACGGCCCAGCGAAGCCAACACCCTCATCTGCATACGATGAGGTACGACGGTCCTTCCGGTTCGCGGACGGCGGCCAGGGGTCAGCACGAACGCCCCTTCGGGGCTGGGACGGGCTGCGCACCGGAACGACTGGTATGGGCGCCACGCATGACAGTTGCACTTTGCAGACCTCAAGCACCGAGTAGGCGATCTGATCTCCTACTAGAACGATAGAAAACGCTCTACAAAGATCGTCGGCAAGGTCGAGGTAGCGTGGGTGAGTATTCCGCGTCGTGCATAGATACGTACCGGCTCTCACGGCGGTCCAGCAGCGAAATTGGCCAGGGGAGCTGCTCTTGGATCAGCTGAACAAGAGTTTCATTTACGGCCATCTCAGGGACCGGTTTGCAGTTTACGAAGGCGCAGAGGCTTTGCCCGTCGAGCGTGCGGTGCGGGCCGGCGGTCTGCTCGCCGGGCGGCCGTACCTCAACCCGCTGTGAAGATGCCGGTGCGGGCGTTATCAGGGCCAATGATGATGCCGGCGCGCTCCGGCCTGGGTGTGCCGCCCCCAGGCCGTAGGGTTACCAGGTGGGTATCGCTGCGCATATAGCCAGGCTGCGAGCCGTTCTCGGGCATGAGCTGCTGCTATTGCCGTCCGTGTCGGTCCTGCCCGTCGACGAGGCAGGCCGGGTGCTGCTGGTCCGCCATGCCGGCCATGACGATGGCTGGGGTGTCCTCGGCGGCGCCGTGGACGTGGGCGAGTCGCCCGCCGCGGCAGCGGTCAGGGAGGCCCGCGAAGAGATCAGCGCCGACGTCCAGCTGGTCCGCCTGGTGGACGTGCTCGGCGGGCCCGATTTCGAGGTCAGCTACCCCAACGGCGACCGGACCGCCTACGTCACCGCTGTCTATGAAGCCCGGATCATCAGAGGTTCCCCGGCACCCGGTGATGGCGAGCTCAGCGAGCTCGCCTGGTTCACGCCGGGACAACTACCCGGCCTGCAGCTGAGCCGGTTCTCGCGCGCCCTCCTTCACACCGCCGGCCGCCTCTGATTCATAACACGCATCCCCGTAGGGCTGCCCGCCGGCGGCTCGATGATCTCCACCGAACGCGCGGAATGCGGCTAGATGGGCGGTTCAGGGTGGAGATCGGAGGCCGTCCATCAGGATGTTCAGCAGGCGGGTTGCCCTGGCGTCGTGTTCGGGCGGGCGGGCCACGGTGAAGATGCCGATGAGGCTGGCGGCGATGTCTTCGGCGGTGACGTCGGCGCGGAGTTCGCCCGTCGCGCGGCCGGCGTTGAGGATGTCGTCGATGGCCGCGAGCAGCTCGGTCTGGGTCTGGGCGTGGGCGATTTCGCCCGATTCGATCATCGCGAGCAGCGTGTCGAGCATGCCGTTCTTGGTCGCGATCCAGTCCCCGAACAGGTCCATCCAGCGTCGCAGCGCCGCGGGCGGGGGAAGCCGGGCGAGTAGCTCGCGGGCGCCGTCGGTGAGCCGCGCGACCTGATCGCGGTAGACCGCGTCGACGAGAGACTCGCGGGTGGGGAAGTGCCGGTAGAGCGTGGCGATGCCGACCCCGGCTTCGCGTGCGATCGCGCGCATGGACGGTTCGGTGCCGGCAGACACGAACACGCGGGTCGCGACTTCGAGGAGCTGGCTGCGGTTGCGAGTCGCGTCCGCTCGCAACACGCGAGTTTCTGGCTCTACCAAAACGGATCACGCTCCGATTATGGTACGGTGCCTCTTGTAAACGGAGCATAGTCCGCTTCTCGTTGCCTTCATTCGCCGCCAAAGGAGCCACGTGAGCATGCAGCAACCGGGCGCCAGCACGTCGGCGGCCACGAGCCGGGCGGTCCGGCTCGAGTCATTCGGCGGCCCCGAGGTCCTGAACCTCCGCGAGGTACCCGCACCGCAGGCCGGCCCGGGGCAGATCCGCGTGCGAGTCACCGCGGCCGGACTGAACCCGATGGACTGGTTCATGACCTCCGACGCAGAGACCGCCACCCGATTCGGCTTGAGCCTGCCGTCCGGGTTCGGAACCGACTATGCCGGGGTCGTGGACCAGGCCGGTGACGGCGTGACCGAGTTCGCGGCCGGCGACCGGGTGTTCGGCGGCGCCCTGTCCCGCGCGGTCGCCGACTACGTAGTAATAGACGTGGCAGGGACCATCGCGGCGGGCGGTGACGCGCACCATACCCCGGACGGCGTCGACGACCGCACCGCCGCCACCCTTGCCATAGCAGGATGCACGGCCGCCGCCGCGCTCGCCGTCGTCAAACCCGGCCCGGGCGACACGCTGCTCATTGGCGGCGCGGGAGGCGGCGTCGGCGTGTTCACCGTGCAGTTCGCTCGCCTCGCGGGCGCGCGAGTGATCGGAACGGGAGCGGCGACGTCGGCCGATGCCCTGCGTGCCCTCGGGGCCGAGCCGGTCGCTTACGGCGACGGCCTGGCCGGCCGGCTCCGTGCCCTGGCTCCCGGCGGCGTCACTGCGGCCATCGACCTATACGGGACGGACACGGCGCAGGCGGCACGAGAACTTAGCGTGCCGGACGAGCGCATCACCACCATCGCTGCACAGGTCGACGGGATCACGCCGGCAAACGGCGCCAACGCCGCCCCCGGCGCCATCGAGGAGATCGCCCGCCTGGTCGCGACAGCCCAGCTCCGTGTGCCCATCGCGGCAACTTTCCCGGTCGGGCAGATCCGCGCTGCGGTCGAGCTTCAAGCCGGCCGGCACGTACACGGAAAGGTCGTCATCGACCTCTAGCTTCCGCCCGCTGAGCCAATCTTGACCTTGGGGTTCTCGCGCGCACGGGTCGTCAAGCGGCCGATGCCCGGTGGCGGCGCTAGTGTCGCGGCGGGTGGGCCGCGCTGGCAGGCTGGCTGATCAGTCGCCCTAGCAGGGCAGGCATCCACGTTCGGCGCGAGCGGCCCTCGAGCGG
>NZ_JBARCR010000349.1:0-5266 GCF_049794275.1 Trebonia sp. | reverse complement strand
AAATCGAAGAAATCTGGCACTCCGCCCTGGAACCCCAAGCGATTGAGGCGGGCGTCAAGCCCCCAATCCTCGAGTTCCTCAAGGACCGGATGCTGACCAACAACCCCACCGCCATGATCACCATGGCGAACAATTTGCTCACAGCAGGCGACAAAACCAAAGCGCTGGCCGCCCGGGACATCCCAACCTTGGTCCTCTACGGCGAAGACGACAACGCCTGGCCCCCCACGCTGCAAGCAGAAATGTCCACCCGCCTAGGCGCCCAACAGTTCTGCATCCCCGAGGCAGCACACAACCCGAACGTCGAAGCCCCGGCAACCACAGCCCACGCCCTGACGAGTTTCTGGACTTCTGCGGAAGCGAATGGCGCAGCGGTGTAAAGCCGCGTTGTTCGGGCCGTCCTAGGGCCTGACTGAACGCGGCGTGACACCGCAAGCCACGAGCGCCCAACCGTGTTACAACTCAGCGAGCCCATCCCAAGGACGCCGCGACACCGCCGCTGCCTGTCCTTCCGGGCAGTGCCGCAGAAAGGCGCACCAGCCGCAGCCTGGCGAAGTCCGCGGCGGGAACACCTCGTCGTAGGAGTCCGCGGCCAGCGGCGCGCGCATGCGCTCGTCGGCGTCGGCGCACTCGGTCGCGACGTCCTCGGCCCGCCGCAGGTGCCGCCGCAGCGACTCTGGCGTGTGGTCCCAGCCGAACACCTGCCCGGTCGGCAGGTGGTGCAGCTCGACCCGGCGGCAGTCGCGGCGCAGCACCCGCGCGGCGGCGATCGCGTAGATCGCCAGCGCGAGCGAGCTGCGGGCGTCGTCGACGCTCAGCACGTGGCGGCCCGTCTTGTAGTCCACCACCACGAGTTCGGTGCCGCCACCGTCCGACGGGCGCGCGTCCAGCCGGTCGATCCGCCCGGACACCGCGATCACGTCGGTGCGCGTCGCCACCGTGCGCTCCACGCCGACCGGCTCGTCGGCCGGGTCGAGGCCGGCGGCGTATCCCTCGACCAGCTGGCGCGCCCAGTCCCGGTACTTCGCTGACTGGTCGTCGCTCGCGTAGCCCTCGTTGATCCAGCCCTGCTGGAGCAGTGCGCCCGCGGCGTGCGCGGTCCGCCTGGGCAGCGGCAGCCGCCACCAGCCGGCCAGCGCGTTGTGCACGCTCGCACCGAGGCTGTTATGCGCCCACGGCGGCCCTTTCGGCGGCGCGGGCCGGTCCAGGTAGCCCATCCGGTACCGCCGCGGGCAGTCGAGCCAGGTCGTCAGCCGGGTTGGCGTGCACGTGTACAGCCGTCTCGGCATCCCCTCGAAACCGAGCTGTTCCATCGGGGCTAGCTCAGGCCCACGGCCGGGCCCGCGGTCACCCAGCCGTCGAACCGCTTCGCGGCGGCGGAGATCGTGGTCTCCTCGCCGTGCCCGGGCAGCACCCGGGTCTGCGGCGGCAGGCCGAGCAGCCGCTCGCCGATCGCGGTCAGCTGCCCGGGAAAGTCGGGATACTCCCCCTCGTGCGCCGCGGGGCCGGTGGCCAGCAGCGCGTCTCCGGTGAACACGGTACCGAGGTCGGCGCAGTACAGGCTGACCGAGCCGGGAGAGTGCCCGGCCGTGTGCATGACCTCGAGCGCCACGTCCGCGACCTCGAACCGGCCGCCGTCGGCCATCTCGATGTCGGCGGCGTCGTCCGGGTGCGTGGCCCGCCAGTGCAGCCGGTCCGCCGGGTGCAGTGCCACCGGCGCTTCGTCGCGTTCGGCTACCTCGATGGCGGCGGTGACATGGCTGGCGTGGCCGTGCGTGCAGATCACCGCGAGGATCTCGCGGTCGCCCACCGCCTCGAGCACTCCGGCGGCATCCTCCCCAGGATCGATGACGATCACCTCGTCGTCGTCGCCGATAACCCAGGCCGTGCCGTCGCCTGGTCGCTCGATCCGCGCTTCCATGCGCGCCACTTTAGCTCCGCGCCGCACGGGCGCGCACGGTTACCCGGCCTGGGCGGCGAAAGCCATCGCGGACTGGGCGACGAGCTGGATCGCGATCGCCGACAGCAGCAGGCCGGCGATCCGCGTCAGCAGCTCGACACCGTTGTCGGTCAGCACCCGGTGGATCACCTCGGCGAAGCGCATCGACAGCCAGGCCGCTACGGCCACGGCGCAGATGGCCAGCGCGAGCGCCACCCCGTTGAGCACGCTGTGCACGCGCTGCACGTACAGCATCGTCGCCACGATAGCGCCGGGGCCGGCGAGCAGCGGCGTGCCGAGCGGCACGAACGCCACGTTGGCCTTGGCCCGCTCCGCTGACGTCGGCTCCTCCGTCTGGCCGGTGAGCAGCTGCAGCGAGACGAGCAGCAGGAGCAGCCCGCCGGCGCCCTCCAGCGCGGGCAGCCCGACTTGCGTGTAGTTCAGGATCGCCCGCCCGAACAGCGCGAACCCGATGATCACCGAGAACGCCACCACCGCGGCCTGCCAGGCCAGCTTCCGGCGCGCCCGTGCCGACCGCCCCCTGGTCAGCCCGAGGAACACCGGCACGATCCCGGGCGGGTCGATGATCACGAACAGCGTGACGAACGCTTGCAAGAAGAACGTCATCGCGGCTCCGTAAGCGCCGGGCCGGTCACGGGGCGGGCGCCTGTCGCCAGGGCCAGCAGCCGCTCGTACTGCTCCGGCGGCGTCGTCTCGCTGCCGAGACCGCTGTCGTTGAAGGCACCGTGGTCGTCGCTGCCGCCCGTCATCACCAGGTCCAGCGAGTTGGCTAGCTGAGTCAGCCGCGTACGTTCCGAATGATCATGATCAGGGTGGAAGACCTCAAGGCCAGCCAGGCCCGCGGCGGCCAGCCCGGCGACTACCTCATCCGCGATCTCGTACCCCGGTGAGCGGGGGTGGGCGAGGACGGGAACGCCACCCGCGCCGCGGACCAGGGCGATCCCG
Organism: Trebonia sp.; assembly: GCF_049794275.1. NCBI lineage: Bacteria > Bacillati > Actinomycetota > Actinomycetes > Streptosporangiales > Treboniaceae > Trebonia > Trebonia sp. Next base: position 2,361 of record NZ_JBARCR010000349.1, on the reverse strand, counting down.
CGAGCCGTGTCGGGGGCGTAGCGGCCGACGTGCGCGCGGCCGCCGTCGGCTATCCACTCGGCGGTGAAGGCGTCCGCCGGGGTGGCGACCACGCCGGCTTCGGCCAGGGCGCGGGCGATGTGCGGCCTGCCGACGACCGCGTCGCCGGCGATCGCGCTGACCTGCTCCCAGGTGACGGGGGCGCCGAGCTCCGCCAGCCGCGCGACCATCGCCCGCGCGCGGCGGGTCCTGTCGTCGCGGATCAGCTCCGTCTCTGCGGCGAGCGCCGAGTCGCCGGAATCGCACAGGTAGCCGAGCAGGTGGACGCTGCGGGCGCTCAAGGGGGCCCCATGATCGGGGATAGCGCAGGACAGCTCCAGGCCAGGGACCAGGGTCAGCCCCGGCGGAAGCGCGGCCACCGCCGCCGCGATGCCCGCCATCGTGTCGTGGTCGGTCAGCGCGACGACGTCGAGGCCCGCGGCCGCGGCGCGGCGGGCCACCTCGGCCGGGGGATCCGTGCCGTCCGAGGCGTTGCTGTGCACGTGCAGGTCAATGCGCACGGCGGCAATCGTACTTGGGCCGCCGCCCCGCCGCGCGCGGCAGGCGGCTCAGGCAGGCAGCCGCGGTGACAGCGCGCCGAACGGCAGATCCAGGTCCTGGGCGGGATCCCGCAGGTCGCGCAGCTCCAGCGGCTCGATGAGCAGCGCGCCGGCGGTGTCCGGCCAGAGCACCAGCCACAGCCAGCTGCCCGCCACCTCGCCGGCGAACACGGCCTTGCGATCCACCTCGACCAGCCAGAGCGGTGCCTCGTGGTTCGCGACCTTGACGGTGGCGTTCGGCTGGCCGGACGCGAAGCCGTCGCCGGGATCGGGACCTGGCAGGCCGGCCAGGCCCGCGCCGAGACCGACACCCGGTTCTTCCGCGACGATCAGCAGGTCGGCGGGACCGCCAAGCGGGTTAGGGCCGGACACCGCGACCGCCGATCCGCGGATGCCCGAGCGCTCGTCGCCCGCGCCGGTGAACCCGGTGACCAGCCAGCCCTGGGGCAGCGGCCACGGCACCCAGAACGGCACCCGCGCGTCGCCGAGCAGGCCGCCGAGGCATTCCTTCGACGGCATCCTGGCCAGCGCTAGCGGGCAGATCTCGCCGTGCAGGTCGCATCGCCACGCGCTCGACCACGCCGTCGGAGCGCGTGCTTCATTGCCGCAGCGCGGGCATACCGCTCTTCCAGCCACCCACCCGTGTCTACCCTTAGGGCCGTGAGCACACACGTGATCTCCTGCGTGGGCGCCGTAATCAGGGATGACGCTGGACGGCTGCTGTTGGTCAAGCGCGGTCACGAGCCTGGCAAGGGGCTGTGGTCGATCCCCGGCGGGCGGGTCGAGGCAGGCGAGTCAGACGCGGCGGCGCTGGTGCGCGAGGTCCGCGAGGAGACCGGCCTCGTCGTCGCACCCGGGCGGCTGATCGGCAGCGTGCGGCGGCCGGCCGTCAGCGACGGCGGCGTGTTCGACATCAGGGACTACGCGGCGGCCGTCACCGGCGGCACGCTCGTTCCCGGCGACGACGCGGACGACGCCGTGTGGGCGGGGCCGGCCGAACTGGACACGCTGCCGCTGACCGACGGCCTGCTCGACACGCTCAGGTCGTGGGGAGTCGCGTAACTCAGGCCGCTGACTCGGGCGGCCGTGGCAGCTCCGGAGGCCCGGGGGGCCGCGGGGGTCCGGGCAGCCCGGCGGCCGCGCCCTTCGCGGCCAGCATCAGCGCCATCTTCCTGGACGCCTCGTCGATCATCTCGTCGCCCAGCATGACCGCGCCGCGCCGGTCGAGCGACGTCGCGCGGTCGTAGGCCGCCAGGATGGCCAGTGCCCGCCAGTACTCCTCGGCCGCCGGGGTGAATGCCTCGTTGACCACGGGCACCTGCGCCGGGTGCAGCACCCACTTCCCGTCGTAGCCGAGCGCGGCGACGCTGGCCGACGCCTTGCGCAGCCCCTCGGTGTCCTGAATCCGGGCGTACGGTCCGTCGATCGCCTGCAGCCCGTTGGCTCGCGCCGCGACCAGCATCCGCATCAGCGGGTAGTGGTGCGCGTCGAAGTCGTAGCCGGCGGGCTGGCCGCCCACGGTGAGCGACCGCATCCCGATGCTCGCCATGAAGTCGGCGGGCCCGAACACCAGCGACACCAGCCGCGGCGACGCCGCGGCGATCGCCTCCACGGCGGACAGGCCCGCGGCGTCCTCGATCTGGGCCTCGATGCCGATCGCGCCCGGCGGCAGGCCCGCCACCTGTTCCGCCTGGCCGAGCAGCACGTCGAGCCAGCTGACCGCCGAGAGCGAGGTGACCTTCGGCAGCACCAGCGAATCGACGGCGCCTGGCGCGCCTTCCAC
>NZ_JBARCR010000348.1:0-4409 GCF_049794275.1 Trebonia sp. | reverse complement strand
CCTCCCGGGAGTGCACGACCTTGGCCGGCCCGCGGAACGCGAGCGGCGCGTCGTCGGCGACCGTCCGCTTCAGCACGGCCCCGTCGGGCGCCAGCGAGCCCCGCATCACCACGATGGCGGGGTGCGTGGCCAGCGGTTTGTCCAGCGGCCTGATCACGTCCTCGTCCACGGTGACGGCCTCGATCGCCTCGCCGAGCGTGACCCCGGCGACGGTCATCGCGGACAGGTCGAGCAGCGGGCCGAGCTGCTTCAGCAGGCCGAGCGTGCCGCCCGCCGCGTCGAACGCGGTGATCTGGGTGTCGCCGTTGGGCTTGACGTCGGTGAGCAGCGGCACCTTCGGCGCCAGGTCCTCGAACAGCCGGTAGACGTCCGCGTCGCACCCGGCCTCGACGGCGATGGCCTGCAGGTGCTTGAGGCAGTTCACGGATCCGCTGACCGCGAGAATCGCGGTGACGGCGTTGGAGAAAGCCGCGCCCGTTAGGAGAGATCGCGGCTGTTGATCTTCGTCGACAAGCGCCACGATCCGGGAGCCGGCCTGGGCCACCGCGTCCCACATCCGCCGCCCGCGGGCGAGCACCGGGGTGGTGCCTGGCAGCGCCATGCCGAGCGCCTCGGCGGCCAGGTGCATGGAGTTCGCCGTGCCCATGCCGGCGCAGACGCCTGGGCCCGTGACCGCGCAGCGGGACATCTCCGCGAGCTCGTCCACCGTCATCCGGCCGGCGTTCACGTGCCCGGCGAACCTGAAGATGTCCTCGAAGTCGACGGACTCGCCCTTGTAGACGCCGGACGGCTGATAGCCGCAGGCCACGATGATCGTCGGGATGTTCAGCCGGCCCGCGGCCATGAGCTGGCCGGGCGTGGTCTTGTCGCACGACGCCAGGCAGACCATGCCGTCGAGCAGCGCGCCCTCGACGGCGACCTCGATGTCGCTGGCGATGAGGTCGCGGCTCGGCAGGATGTACTGCCCGGCCGCGCCGGCGCTGGTGATCGCGTCGGACGGGGCGGCGGTGCGCACCTCGAACGCGACGCCGCCGGCCGCTTCGATGGCCGCCTTGAGCGGGGCGACGATCTCGTCCAGGTGGCTGAAGCAGGAGGCCAGCTGCGACGAGGAGTTGACGATCGCGATCTTGGGCTTCTCCAGGTCCTCGTCGGTCAGCCCGAGCGCGGACCACTGTGCGCGGCGCATCGCCCACGGCGTCGTTCCCGGGGTGAAGTTAGACCGGAGCTTGCGATCTGCCACACCCCAGAGCCTGATACGCCGGAGGCACGTGGGCAATAGGGCGGCACCACAGATAAATCCATGGCGTTTCCGTGACCAGGGCAACGGAAGCGCCATGGATTTGCCTGGGACCCCTCAGAGGATCGCCTCGGGGGTGGTGCGGCCCAGGTAGGCGCCCTGGTCTTCCAGGCGGCGCTGCAGCTCGGTGACGTCGATCCTGTCGCCGGCCAGCCCCGCGTCCACGGCCATGCCGGCGGCCGTGCCGGCCGCCTCGCCCATGGCGAAGCAGGGGCCGGTGACGCGGGCGGCGGACTGCGCGCCGTGGGTCATCGACGCGCACCGGCCGGTGACGTACAGGTTGGCGACGGTGCCTGGCAGGATCATCCGGAACGGGAGCTGGTTGAACCCGCGCGCCTTCGTCTGCCAGCGGAACTCCACGGTGCCCGCCACGTGCGCCTCGACCGGCCAGCCGTTGACCCCGATGGTGTCGCCGAAGTCGGCGCAGCCGAGCACGTCGTCCTCGGTGAGCTGGTAGGCGCCGACGATCCTGCGAGTCTCGCGGATGCCGATCTGCGGGGCGATGTCCACGATGTAGGAGTCCTCGAAGCCCGGCGTGCGGTCCCTGATGAACGCGAACGCGTCCAGCACCTGCTGGCGGCCGATGAGCTCGCCGCGGGTCAGCTCGTCGACGCTGGTGCCGTCGATGGCACCGCCGTCTTCGGTCCGCAGCTGGGTCAGGTTGGCCCGCCATTCGAGCGGGTTGCGCTGCGGGCGGACGATCGGCTTCTTGCGCGGGAACGTGTGGGTGCCCGCCCGCTCCGCCTCGTCCATCAGGCGCTCGACGGTGCGCCACGGGGCCGGGCCTGCCTTGGCGACGTCGACGCCGTTGATGCGGAACATCAGCGACGGGTACATCAGCCCGTTGACCGGCGGCGCCTTCTCCCACGGCACGCCGGCCCAGGCGGCGAGGTCGCCGTCGCCCGACGCGTCGATGAAGAACCGGCCGCGCACCGCGTGCCTGCCGGACTTGGACTCGATCAGCACGGCGTCGATCACGTGCTCGCCGGTCATGACGACGCCGACCGCCATCGCGTGGAACAAGATCCGCGCCCCGGCGCCGGTGACGAGCTCGTCCGCGGCGATCTTGTAGGCGGAGATGTCGAACGCCTGCGCCGCGATCCCGTCGGCGATCGTCAGGTGCGGCGCGTTCAGCCCGTCCAGCTTGACCAGCCGGTCGAGCAGCTCGTCGGCGAGTCCCCTGATGACCCGCACGTCCTCGCCGTGGGTCCGCGCGTGCAGCCCGCAGAACGTGGACAGCCCGCCGGCCGTGCCGGCCCCGCCGAGGAACCCGTACCGCTCGATCAGCAGCGTCGAGCACCCGGCCCGCGCCGCCGCCGTCGCCGCCATGATGCCGGCCGGGCCGCCGCCGACCACGACGACATCGAACTCCCCGTACACCGGTGTCTGCCTTCCCGGCTCGGTGATCGTTGCGCTGTTCACGTATCGAGCTTGAGCCAGCTTCCCGTGCCAGGGCAAGAGGGCAGGCAATAGCCGTATGTCACGGCAGTCTGCCGGACAAATCCGTCGTTACCGTCATGTGCTGAGCCCCAGAAACCCTGCCCTAACTCTGCTGCAGCCGCTCGGCCAGGTCTGCCGCCTGGCTGTGCTCCAGGTCCCTGGTCGCGGTCAGCAGCGTGACCGGTCCCGCGGCGGCCAGCTCGCGCAGGTACGCGAGCGCCGCGGCGCGTTCAGGCTCGCGCAGCTCGTCGCCGTAGCGGTGGCGGAAGTCCGCGAACTTGGCCGGGTCGTGGCCGTACCAGACCCGCAGCTCGTCGGACGGCGCGATCGCCTTAAGCCACTCGTCGATGTGCGCGGCGGCCTTGGCCAGCCCGCGCGGCCACAGCCGGTCGACGAGGACCCGCCTGCCATCCGCCGCGTCCGGCGCCTCGTACACCCGGCGGGCCCGCACCGTCGTCATCGATTGCCCCTTGGGGTCTGCAGCAGGACGATCCGCTCCTCTTCGAGGTGCTCGGTGTGGTAAGCCAGCCAGCCGCAGACGGCCGCCAGCGGCAGCTCGATGAGGACCGCGGAGGCGAGCGACTGGAGGAACTGGCTGCCCGGCGGGGAGGTCACCACGTCGAACCAGGCGTCGACGACCAGCAGGGTCGCGGCCGCGGTGGCGCCCACCGCCAGGAAGGGGGACCGCCGCAGCGCGAAGAACCCCGTGGCGGCCAGCACCACGAGGAGCATGACGTCGAACCCGACCCAGGCGATGTTGTAATGCGAGGACTCCTGCCGGTCCGGCAGGTTGAAGCCCAGGTAGATGGTCCACGGGATCAGCACGATGGAGAACAGGATGAACGCGGGGCCCGCCCAGCTGACGAGCCGCGCGTCATCGGCAGGCAGCTCATCGACGGGCTCAACGGCCATGGGAGCCACGATACGCCGGGGACGTTCCGGAACTGTGCACCCGATCTCTTGACGATGCCTGTGGCAACGCTAGCTTCAGTCCTGTAGTGCTAACCGGAGGAGATCATGTACCACGCCACTGATCCACGAACCGCCCTGGGCCCGGCCGCGGCGGCAAGCGCCGTGCCGAGCCCGGTGAGCTACCCCGCTGACTACATCGTCTTCGGACAATGCCCGCCCGCACAGGAGGACGACAGCGGCCGGCACTGGTACGCGCGGGGCCAGAACTTCGTCGTGGGCTATTCCGACTGCGACGGGTCGGTTACGTTCCGCAGGACGGCGCAGCCAGACGAGTGGATGCTGCTGCTGCCTGGCAAGGACCTCAGCGCGCGCCTCACGTCCGCCGGCCAGACGACCGAGATCCCCGGCCGCACCCTGACCGTGATCCCGCCGGGCGACAGCGAGATCACCCTGGCCGGAAGCGGGCAGGCCATCCGCGTCTTCAGCCGGAACGCCGCCGATCTGTGCGCCCAGGCGGTTAACGCCGGTTCGTACCTCGAGGACCATCTCAACGTCGCCCCGCACGCCGCCTGGCCGACGGCGGCGGACGGCCCTCGGGTGCGCGTCTACAGCCTGGACGTCGCCCCGCAAGAAGGCAGGTTCGGGCGGATCTTCCGCTGTTCCACCCTGATGGTCAACGTCATCTATCCGCAGGACGGGCCGCGCGACGAGACCAGGCTCTCCCCGCATTCCCACGCCGATTTCGAGCAGGGATCCCTGG
>NZ_JBARCR010000347.1:0-3276 GCF_049794275.1 Trebonia sp. | reverse complement strand
CGGAGGGCGGCAGCGGGATCCGCGCTGCCCGCGAGGGCGTCGCGCAGCGCGCGGGCGTCAAGGATGGCCTGGCCCGCGCCGTTGGAGCCGCGGGGAACCATCGGGTGCGCCGCGTCGCCGAGCAGGGTCAGCCTGCCGCGGGTCCAGTGGTCCACCGGGTCCTGGTCCACCATCGGGTACTCCAGGATTTCCGCCGATGACCTGATCAGGGCGGGAACGTCCAGCCAGTCGAAATGCCAGTCCTCGAACGCGCCGATGAAATCGGCGAGCTGACCCTGGCGGTTCCAGTCGCGGTCCGCGTGCCGGGGCGTCTCGATCTCGGCCACCCAGTTGACGAGCTGGTTTCCCGCTCCGTCCACGTTGTCCCTGACGGGGTAGGCCACCAGCTTGCCGGTGGCGAGCCAGCCGGCCCTGGTCATGGTCGCGCCGGTCAGGAACGGGGGGTGGACGGCCGTGCCGCGCCACATGTTCACCCCGGAGTAGACCGGCGGCCCCTCGTCCGGGTGGAGTTGCTTGCGCAGCCTGGAGTGGATGCCGTCGCAGGCGACGACGATGTCCGCGCGAGCCGGCGGCAGCGCCGCGTCCGCCGACGTCGAGCGGAAGGCCAGGGTCACGCCGTTCTCATCCTCGACCGCCGTGGTGCAGGCGTGATCGAGGTGCAGCCGCTGCGGTCCGAGCCTGCCGGTCACCGCGGACAGCAGGACGCCGTGCAGGTCGCCGCGGTGGATCGAGAACTGCGGGTGCTCATAGCCGGCGAACCGCCCGGCCGGTTCCCGGTAGATGAACTGGCCGAAGCGGTTGAAGAAGGCCGACTCGCGGGTCGTGACGCCGACCGCGGCCAGCTCGGCTTCGAGGCCCAGCCGGGCGAGGATCTTCGTCGCGTGCGGCAGGACGTTGATGCCGACGCCGACGGGCCGCAACTGCGGGGCAGCCTCGTAGATTTCGCAGTCGATGCCGGCGTCGTGCAGCTCAAGGGCGAGCGTCAGCCCGCCGACGCCCGCCCCGACGATCGCGAGCTTCACCCGCTCGCCGCGTCTCTGAGCCTGGTGAGCGTCCTGGTGAACTGAACCGCCGAGCGATCAGAGAGCGCCGGGCCCAGCCGGGTGCGCAGCTCGTCCTCGACGGTCACGGCGGCCCTGGCCAGCAGCCGCTTGCCGGCCGGCGTGAGCTCGACGATCGAGGAGCGCCGGTCATCGGGGTTGGCGCGCCGCGCGCAGTGCCCCGCGGCCTCGATGCGATCGACGATCTTGCTCGTGCCGCCGACGGTGATGCTCAGCTCCGTCGCGATGTCCTGCACCCTGCAGTCCGGGGTCCTGGCGATGACCCGCATGAACTCGAAATGGGGCAGCGGCAGGCCGTGGTCCGCGCGCAGCCTTCTGTCGACCGCGCCGCACAGCTCGGTCTCAAGCCGCACCAGCTCACCGAACAGCCGCGTGAGGTCGGGCGCGCCGTCGGCAGCCGTTGGACGGGGCTGCGTTCTCGGCGGCATCCGGCCACCCTACCGGCCTCACTCCCCGGTCGCGATGAACACGTTCTTTGTCTCGGTGAACGACTCGACGGCGTCCGGGCCGAGTTCCCTGCCGAGTCCGGACTGCTTGAACCCGCCGAAGGGCGTCCAGTACCGCACCGAGGAGTGCGAGTTGACCGACAGGTTGCCGCTGTCCCAGGCGCGGACGACCCGCAGCGCCCGTCCGAGGTCGCGGGTCCACAGCGACCCGGACAGCCCGTACGGGGTGTCGTTGGCCAGCCGGATGGCGTCCTCCTCGTCCTCGAACGGCATGACGGCGATCACCGGGCCGAAGATCTCCTCGCGCCACTGCCGGCTGGTCGCGGCGACCGGGGCCAGCACGGTCGGCGGGAACCAGAAGCCAGGCCCCCGCGGGGCGCTGCCGCGGAAGGCCACCGCCGTCTCTTCGTCGATGTAGGAGGTGACCTTCGCCAGGTGCCGCGCCGAGATCAGCGGCCCCATGGCGGTGGCGGGGTCCGCGGGATCGCCGACCGCGAGGCTCTTGACGGCCGGTTCAAGCAGCTCCATGAACCGCTCGAAGGCACTGCGCTGCACCAGGACCCGGGACCTGGAGCAGCAGTCCTGGCCGGAGTTGTCGAACGCCGCCATCGGCGCGGTGGCCGCGGCACTCTCCAGGTCGGCGTCGGCGAAGACGATGTTGGCGTTCTTGCCGCCCAGCTCCAGCGTCAGCGGCTTCACCTGGTCGGCGCACAGCCGCATGATCTGCTTGCCCACCGCGGTCGACCCGGTGAACACGATCTTGCGCACCAGCGGGTGCCCGACGAGGTGCTCGCCCGCCTCCGCGCCCGTGCCGAGGACGACCTGGAAGACATCAGGCGGCAGCCCGGCTTCCAGCGCGAGTTGCTCCAGGCGCAGCACGGTCAGCGGCGTGTACTGCGCCGGCTTGACGATCACCGTGTTGCCCGCGGCGAGGGCCGGGGCGAATCCCCAGGCGGCCAACGGCATCGGGAAGTTCCACGGCACGATGACGCCGACCACCCCCATCGGCTCGTGGAAGGTGACGTCGATCCCCCCGGCCACCGGGATCTGCCGCCCGGCCAGCCGCTCAGGGGCCGCGGCGTAGTAACCGAGCACGTCGCGCACGTTGCCGGCCTCCCACCGGGCGTTCCCGATCGTGTGGCCGGCGTTGCGCACCTCCAGGCCGGCGAGCGTCTCGATGTCGGCGTCCACCGCGTCGGCGAACCGGCGCAGCAGCCGGGCCCGGTCCCCGGGCGCGACGCGGCGCCAGGTCGCGAAGGCGCGGTCGGCGCGCTCGACCCGCGCGTCCATCTCGGCGCGGCCGGCGAAGCGCACCGTTTCCACGATCGTCTCGTCGACCGGGCTGATCACGTCGAAGGCAGTGGTGCTCATGACACACAGCTAAACCGTGCCGGTGCGGGTTAGCAACCGCGCGGTCGAAGAGGTGCGGGCGGGAGACGGCACGGTACGTTCCGTAAAAGGACTTTCATCCGGAACGTACGGTTACTTCGCGCCGAGCGGGGTGTTGCTGGTGCCTAAGGGTTGTTGAAAGGTAGGTTCGGGCTGTGCGCCGCTGGGAATTGCCGGCTAGCGACGAGTGGTTCGTCGGACGGGTCGCCGAGCTGGCCGCGATCGGGGCTTGTGTCGACGCGGTGTCGGGCGCTGCGGGCCGGGTGGTGTGGGTCGAGGGGGATCCGGGCTCGGGTAAGACAGCGCTCGTCAACCATGTGGTCGCTGGGCTTCCGGCTGCCTTTGTCGTGCGGCGGTCTGCCGCGGACGAGTCGGCGGCC
>NZ_JBARCR010000346.1:0-4249 GCF_049794275.1 Trebonia sp. | reverse complement strand
CGTCCGCTTTCTCCACCCGGATCGCGGTCGCCTTGAACTCGGCCGTGCCGGACTTCGGGTCCCACGCGTCGAGCGTGAGGATGTTGGTCTCCACCTGCTCGGGGAAGTGCAGGGTCATGAAGGCCAGGCCCTTGCGCAGGGTCGGGTCGACGTGCACCGGCGCGGTGACCGAGCCGCGGCGGGAGGAGATCCGCGCCACCTCGTCCTCGGCAAAGCCCAGTTCGGCCGCGTCCTCCGGCGAGAGGTTGAGCGTTTCCGGCCGCCGGATCGGCGTGCTGTAGTGGCCGCTCTGCGCGCCCGTGTTGTAGGAGTCCAGGCGGCGTCCGGTGGTCAGCCGGATCGGGTACTCGGCGGTGAGCTGGTCGACCGGGTCGTCCTGCTCCACCGCGCTGAACGGGGCCGGGTTGCCGCGCTTGACCGGGTCGGTCTCCCACAGCCTGGCGTGCAGGAACAAGGTGCCGTTCGACTCGTCGTCCGGGCAGGGCCACTGCACGCCGCCGAGCCGCTCGAGCTTCTCGTAGCTCATGCCGCGGTGCATCGGCGAGAGCGTGCGCAGCTCGTTCCAGAGGTCCTCAGGGGTGGGGTTGCCCCAGTCGGTGCCGAGCCGGGCGGCCAGCGAGGTGATGATCTCGATGTCGTCGCGGGCGCCAGGCGGCGGGTCGAGCGCCTTGCGGACCCGCTGCACGCGGCGCTCGCTGCTCGTGACGGTACCCTCGGCCTCGCACCAGGAGGCCGTGCCGGGCAGCACCACCTGCGCCGCCGCGGCGGTATCGGTCAGGAAGATGTCCTGCACCACCAGGCAGTCCAGGCCCTCGAGGAGCTTGCGGGTGCGGTAGGTGTCCGCCTCGGAGCGCAGCGGGTTCTCGCCGATGACGTAGGCGGTGGTGAGCTCGCCTTCTTCCATCGCCTCGAACATGTACGACAGGTGCATGCCCGGCTTGGGGTTGATCGTCACCCCGTACTTCTCGCCGAACCGGCGGCGGGCGTCCTCGTTGGTGACGATGTCCTGGAAGCCGGTCAGCTTGTTCGGGATGGCGCCCATGTCGCCGCCGCCCTGGACGTTGTTCTGGCCCCTGAGCGGCACCAGGCCGGAGCCGTAGCGCCCCACGTGCCCGGTGAGCAGCGACAGGTTGATCAGCGCCAGCACGTTGTCGGTCGCGTTGTGGTGCTCGGTGATGCCGAGCGTCCAGCAGATCTGCGCCCGGTCGGCCCTGGCGTAGTCGTGGGCGAGCTGCCTGATGAGTTCCGCTGGCACCCCGGTGTCGCGCTCGGCGCGCTCGAGCGGGTACTCGCTGACCTTGCGGGCGTACGCCTCGAAGTTCACCGTCGCGCGCCTGATGAACTCCTCGTTGGCCAGCCCGGCGGTGATGATCTCGTTGCCGATCGCGTTCGCCAGTGAGACGTCGCTGCCGACGTGGATGCCGAGCCAGGCGTCCGCCCACTGCGCGGTGGTCGACCGCCGCGGGTCGACGCCGTACAGCTTCGCGCCGTTGCGGATGCCCTTCAGGACATGGTGGAAGAAGATCGGGTGCGCCTCACGCGCGTTCGAACCCCACATGATGATGAGGTCCGCGTCTTCCGCCTCCCGGTAGGAGCAGGTGCCGCCACCCGCTCCGAATGCTGCCGCCAGACCGGCGACGCTGGGGGCGTGTCAAGTACGGTTACACGAGTCGATGTTGTTACTCAGCATCACCGTACGGACGAACTTCTGTGCCGCGTAGTTCATCTCGTTCGTCGCCTTGGAACAGCTGAACATCCCGAACGACTTCGTGGCGTCCTTCTCGCGCGCCCTGGCGAACCCGGTAGCGGCGCGGTCCAGCGCCTCGTCCCAGCTCGCCGGCCGTAGCTCGCCGTTAACCCGAACCAGCGGCTCGGTCAACCGAACCTGCTTGCTCACCGCTGCACACCCTCCCGACCAATAGCAACAACTCCGATTGATCGTACGACGACCAAAACACCCCGGTCTACTGCCCCGCGAACACGGCATTCCGGGAGTTTTTTGGGGAAACCGCCAACCGGATCGCGATCGCCAGGGTCACGACGAAGAGCCCCAGGCCGGCTAGCAGGTAGAGGTTTCCGGCGATGAGCTGCAGTCCGTGCCAGTGGTATTCGGCGTAGGCGGGGTTGTCGCCGTGCGCGAAGGAACTGGCCGGGGCGTAGTTGATCAGCCCGCCCTGCAGCAGGCCCGCCTTCCGCGACCAGAAGTCCGGCCACGCGCCGTACGCCGCGAGCACGGCGGCGGCGAGCACCCACCACGCGATCCGCGCCACGGTCGTCCGCGCCCGCACAGCAGCGTCGATGATCACCGCGAGCCCCGGCGCGATCCACACCCAGTGGTGGTCCCAGCTGATCGGGGAGATGAGCAGCGCGGTCAGCGCGCACGCCATCAGGCCGGCGAACGACCGCCCGGAGTTGTACAGCACGACCGCGGCCGCTAGCCCCAGCAGCCCGACGACGATCGCGACGGCGAGCCACAGCGCGAAGCTGCCGTTCACGCTTCCGACGAGCCGGGTCAGCATGCCGCGCAGCGACTGGTTCTGCTGGTCGCCGACGAACCCGGTGCGGCCTGCCTGGAAGAAGTTGCCGTCGATCCACCAGTATTTGGACGGGCCGGGCAGCACAGCGAACCCGATGATGACCGTGCCCGCGAATACCGCGACGGCCACCGCCGCCTGCCGGAACCGCCTGGTGAGCACCAGGTAGACGATGAACAGCAGCGGCACGAGCTTGATGGCCGCCGCGAACCCGGTGGCCGCGCCCTTCCACCAGCGGCGGTCCGGCTGGCACAGGTCCCACACCACGAGCGCCATCAGCACCAGCTCGACCTGACCGAGGAACAGCGCGCGCTGCACCGGCTCGGTCCAGAACACCAGCCCGGTGAGCAGCAGCGTCGCCCCGGCCCGCGCCATCGGCTGCCAGCCAAGCTCGCGGAACGCGATCCAGATCGTGGCCGTCAGCGCCACCGCGCTCACCGCCGCCACCAGCGCCACGAGCGCGTGGAACGGCAGCACCGAGCCGACCGCGAACAGCAGCGCCGCGAACGGCGTGTAGGTGAACTGGATGCCGGGGTCGTTCTCGTAGTACCAGTGGTACAGGTTGCCGGAATGGTGCAGCGCCTGCTGGCCGCCGTCCAGGTAGACCTGCAGATCGAAGCCCTTAAGCATGGGGGTAATCGGGTGCGACGCCAGCGCCGCGAGGTAGGCGACGGCGGCCACCGCGGCCACGGCGGCGCCGGTGATCAGCAGCGCGCGGCCGCCGGCCCGGTCCTGCTCGCCGGCCGGGTGCTTGCTGACCAGGCTCACCCGTGCTCCCATGGCCCGCAGCATACTGGTCATAGCGGAACGGGCGGAGGCGACGATGACAGACCACGTGGAGATCGAGCAGAAGTTCGACGTCGATGAGGACTTCGAGCGACCCGACTTCGGCGCGCTGCCGGGCGTGACGGCCGCCGCCCCGGTCGTGTACCGCCTGGCCGCCACCTACTTCGACACCCCCGGCGACCGGCTCGCGGCGAACAAGATCACGCTGCGCAGGCGCACCGGGGGAACCGACGAGGGCTGGCACCTGAAGCTGCCCGCCGCCGACGGCAACCGCCAGGAGATGCACGAGCCGCTCGGCGACTCCGCCGACGAGGTGCCCGAGCGATTCGCGTCGCGGGTGGCTGAGGTCACCGGCGGCCGCCCGCTCGCGCCGATCGCGCAGCTCGATACGGAACGTACGGTGGTGACTCTCACCCGCGACGGGCACGCGGTCGCGGAGGTCGCCGATGACAAGGTGACCGCGCGGCGCCTGAACGGCGCCCCGGAGGGCGACGCGGGCCGTCCGCTGCGCTGGCGGGAGGTCGAGGTCGAGGTCCCCGAGCCTGAGCCGGAGCTGCAGCAGGCGGCGGCGGACCTGCTGCAGGCGGCGGGGGCCCGCCCGTCGGGTGAGGCTTCGAAGCTCGGCCGCCTGCTGAGCAGCTGAATACCGGGCAGCTGACTACCGGGCACGGGCCGGGCAAGCTCAGAGGATATCCATAGATTTTTCACACGCCACGAGGCTGGTTTGCTTGCCATCCTGAGAGGAAGACTCCGCACCCCGGCCATGAGTGAGCGACTAACATGCCTGATTCCGCACGCAGCAGCACCCTGAACGGCACCGCGCAGCCCGACATTGACGGCGGCGGCCGAACGCAGGCCGTGGGGGGCGCCGGGGGCGCCGCGGGGGCGGCGCCCCTGGGGCGTGGCGCGGGCCCCCAGCACGCCGTCGG
>NZ_JBARCR010000345.1:0-8958 GCF_049794275.1 Trebonia sp. | reverse complement strand
GTGCATTGTGACGGGAGTCGATGCTCCAGGTAACCAGGTCCGACCCGGGCAGATGTGTCGCGTCGGCGTAATGGTCGAGCTGATCGTCAGGGACGACGATGAGGAGGTCGATGTCACTCCAGTCGTCCGCGTCTCCGCGGCCGAGGGATCCGACGAATCCTGCGGCGCTGATCGCCGGGTCAGCTTCGAGACGTTCGACCGCCCGCTCGAGCCACGCCTCGCGGATCGCACGGAGTCGTGGCGTTGCGGGAACCTCAGGGTCGGCACTCATCGCTGCGAGTCTCCCACCTGGCGCCGCACCGCCCGGACGTCGGTGCCGCATTCGATTACCCGCTTCTTGCCGCCAGTGACGCGACCCAAAGCGCGCAAACGTTGCCTGACGCGGCACTAGGCCGTATTGCTGTACGCCGCTGCTGTACACGCCGCACAAGCGTTCGGAAATCTTGTGGAGCTAAGGGGGCTCGAACCCCTGACCTTCTGGTTGCAAACCAGACGCTCTTCCAGCTGAGCTATAGCCCCGCACGCGCTATCGGTTCCATCTTATCGACTTGACGACTCCGCGCAGCCTCGGCGCTGGCCGAGATCCACGTCAAGGCCCACGGCGTCGCGACTTCGTGAGATGGCGAAGGAACGGGCCCGTTCCGAATAAATTACTTGAGCAGCCGGGACATGCGGCGGTCGGCGAGCGACTTGCCACCGGTCTGGCAGGTGGGGCAGTACTGCAGAGAGGAGTCGGCGAAGGAAACCTCGCGGATCGTGTCACCGCACACCGGGCAGGGCTGGCCGGTCTTGGCGTGCACCCGGAGACCCGTCTTCTTCTCGCCCTTGAGGTCGGCCGCCGCCAGTCCAGCCGAGCGGTCGACCGCCTCACGGAGCGTAGTCACGATGGCCTCGTGCAGGGCGGCGGTCTCTTCCGGGGTGAAGCTCGACGCCAGCTTGAACGGGGACATCTTGGCGGCGTGCAGCACCTCGTCTGAGTAGGCGTTGCCGATCCCAGCGATGATGTGCTGATCGCGGAGCACGCCCTTGATCTGCATGCGGCGTTCCTTGAGGATGGCGGCGAGCGACTCGACGGTGAAGTCGTCGGCCAGCGGCTCGGGTCCCAGGGTCGCCACACCAGGCACGAGCATCGGGTCGCGGACGAGGTAGACGGCGAGCCGCTTCTGTGTTCCCGCCTCGGTGAGGTCGAAGCCCGAGCCGTCGTCAAGCACCAGCCGAAACGCCAGCGGGCTCTTCCCCGGCTTGACCGGCTTGTCCGGGATGTCGTCACGCCAGCGCAGCCAGCCCGCGCGCGCGAGGTGCATTACCAGGTGCAGATCACCGCAGGACAGGTCGAGGAACTTGCCGTGCCGCGTGATGTCGCCGATGGTGAGCCCGGTGAGCGCGCTGAGCGGCGGGTCGAAGGTCTTCAGCACCGCGAATGACGCCGCCTCGGCGCGCGCGATGACATGTCCGCTGGCGTGCGTGCGCAGGAACGCGGCCAGCGATTCGACTTCCGGCAATTCCGGCATGCTTATGAGTGTAAGTGGACGCGGGCACGACGGCGCAGGTCAGCCGCCGCTGATGATCAGGTCGGGCAGCGCGGCTACGTTCTCCAGCACATGCGTGGCACCCACCTGAGGGCCGCGGCCGCCGCTGTCGATTGCCGCTACGATCCTGGCGCCTGCCCGCCAGCCGGACAGCAGGCCGTTCTCGGTGGCGCTGACCATCGCGACCTCCCGGACGTCGGGCGTTCCGAGCCGCAGCATCGCGGTGAGCACGAGGTCCGGCCACGGGAAGCCGCGCGGCGCGTCGTCCGCGCACAGCGCCAGGTCCGCGATGCCCGGGCGGCACAGCTCGTCGAGCAGGTCGCCACAGGCGGCGCCGGACAGCCCGGAGAGCAGGCAGACCTTGGCGCCCGACGCAGCCGCCTTGGTGAGCGCCGCGACGGCGTCCGGCGGCACTGTCATGCCGTACCGTTCTGCGGCCGCGCGAAAAGAGCGGTCGAAGGCCAGCGACGCGGCCTGCGCACGCGGCTCTTCGCCGTCGAAGATCTCTTGCAGCACGTCGGCCGGGGGACGGCCCCGGGCCCGGTCGAGCCGGACCATGGAGCGAACGTAATCCTGCGTTCCGACGACTATGCCCTGGGTGGCGATGGCCTCGGCGAAGGCGCGTTCCACGATCGAGCCATCGATGACAAGGCTCGCCAGGTCGAAACAGACGAGCGAAACGGCAGGAGGTTCGCGCATGGCGTCAGTAGTCGTCTGGCGCGGTGGCCTCGCTCCACAGGTCGAGGTCAGCACGCTGCGCCTGGACCTTACGCCACACCGCGAAGGCGCCTAGCACCAGCAGGACAAGGATGAACAGCTTCTTCACTGAGCCGGTCCTTCCAACCTCGATCACATCCGCGAAAGACCCCTAGACGCGGTTCTTGTCGGCAAGCCTACCGCTCGGACCGTTCGGGCCGAGTCCGACGGAGGGTCAGCACGGGGCATACCCGTTAGGAGTCAGCACCTGCCGGATCCCAGGGTTTTACGGCCTATCATTCGGCTCATGGGCAACCGTGCGGCGTGCACGCTATACGACGTGGCACGTGCGGCCGCAGTGTCCACGGCCACGGTGTCACGGGTTGTGCACGGGAATGACCGGGTCCGCCCGGCTACCCGGCAGCGCGTGCTTGAGGTGATCGACGAGCTCGGTTATGTTCCTGACGCCGCGGCGCAGAGTATGGCCTGGCACCGCAAGGAAGTGATCGGGCTGGTCACCATTACCGCCCGCGGCCCGGAGACCGATGTCGAGCGAGAAGGCGTGGCGTTCATCGAAGAGGTCCTGCGCGGTGTCCAGGTGGCGCTGAGCAAGGTCGGATGGTCTGTGCTGATCTCGGTCCTCGCCGCCGCCGAGCGCTCCGATGCCTACCAGCAGCTGCGAAGGATCTCGGCAAAGGTCGACGGGCTGGTGATCGCGGAGGGCATCATCAGCTCGGAGCAGCTGGCGCTACTTGCGGAGCGCGTGCCGATCGTCCTGGCCGCCGGGTCGCTCGACGAGCCGAATGCCGATGTGGTCGACGCCGATAACTGGTCCGGCACCACGGAACTGCTCCGGCACATGCTTGAGCAGCACGGGAAGAGACGGCTGTTTTATATCGACGGCCCGCCGGAGGCCCCGGACGCGCGGGAACGCCGCCGCGCTTTCGAAGAAGCGGTTGCCCTGCATCCGGGCGCGGCCGTGACAGGGTGCTTTGAAGGCCGTTTCGCCGCAATCAGCGGTCAGCTTGCGGTGCGGGAGCTGCTCGCCGCGCCGGGCCGAGAGCTACCCGATGCGATCATCTGCGGCAACGACCAGATGGCGATCGGGGCCATGCGTGAGCTGCAGGCGGCCGGGGTACGGGTCCCAGCCGACGTTGCCGTCACCGGTTTCGACGACATCCGCTTTGGGGCGCTGATCACGCCGCCGCTGACTACCGTCCGCCAGTCGCTGCGGCTGCTGGGCGAGCGTGCCTGTTCTTGCCTCCTGGAGCGGATCGCCGACCCGACGCTGCCGCACAGGTCCGAGCGGCTGCCTACCGAGCTGATAGTCAGGGAAAGCTGCGGCTGCCCGCCAGCGGAAGAGCCCGTGTACTGGCCAGCCGCGGCGCACGCGCCAAGTTAGCCGTCCCCGTGGCAGGTGGGAATGCTGATGTTCAAGTCCGGTAGCTCTTCGTGACTTCACATCACTCTTCGTCTTCACATCAGATTTGGTCCTTTTCGCGGCTCCTGAATCGTTTCAGAAGGACCGAAAGTGACGGGAAGATGGAGCACAGATGCACGAAGTTTCTCGTAGCAGCGTGTCCTGTTCGGCTCACGCTAGGAGGTCGAGGACGCGCTGGCGGTCTGCGCCGCGGTCAACACGACCGACCGGTTCGCGACGCCTTCGGCTTTGAACTGCTCAGCCCGGAGGCTTCGAGGCAGGCGGCAAGTACCCGCTAAAGCGAGGTTACCGATGACTGGCCCCAGGCGGACTAGTTGAACTATTCCTGGTAAGCCTTAGCTTCGTCGATCCAGGTTTGCGTTTCATGTTCGGACAGGCCCACCACCGGTCCATGCCGTTCTTCGATCATCTGCTTCAGGTGCGCCGGGTTACGGTGACGCAGCTCTTTGATCGAATCAACGCCGATGCTTTTAAGCATCTCCTTGTAGTGGGGGCCGATTCCCTTGAGCTTGTCGAGGTCGTTCGCTACGTGTTCAGACATCTCGCCACCCCTGTCCTGTACCGCCGGTCAGCAGCGTACAGACGGATTCTGGAAACTCCCCAGACTCAGGCTAGAGTGCCGCGATTGTTGCGACAAGGCCGGGAGCTGCGCACTCTTACCTGGTCGCAGGTCGACCGGTTCGCCGGGAAACCCGCACCAGACAACTGTTTGGCCTCGTGATTGCCGGGTCGCTGGTGCCGACCTCCGGCCTCTCGCCCGGCCTGTCGTCACTCCTCCGGACCGCTTCGGTCCGCCAAGACCGGATGTCGTTGTGGTCAGCCTTGATGTTCAGGCTCTTTGCTGATTACCGGTGTCCCCCGTGGTACATACGTACCAAGATCACCGCGAATAGCAGCATCGTCACAACCGGGATGATCAGGATCTCCCAGGAACCGGTGTGCAGGCCGCCAAACATCATGCAGGGATGTTCGCATACTCCCCGTCCTTCCGGTAGCTGCCGAGGACTAGCTCGGTGAGAGGATCTCCGGCACCGAAGACGGCCACGCCCGGTTCCGCACGACGCGGTGCCGAGTCTGGTGGGCCTGCCCGCCTCAGTTCACGCTTTCCCTCTCAATCACTCGCGTCCCTGTGCGCTGCGTCCGGGCTGCTGTCACCGTTGCTGTCAGCTATAACGTGATGGAAGCAGCGAGCGAGAGGAGGCTGCCATGCCTGCGACTACCGATGTGGGCTTCATCGAGATGCGAATCGCCAAAGTCGTCGGGTTCGGACCGCCCTTGGCTGAGGAGCCGTTCCACTGCGTGGTGCTGGATGAGATATCCGCAGACCGGCACGTTGTCATCTCGATCGGGAAGGCGGAGGCGTTCAGCCTGGCTGCCCGCCTCCAGGGTGTGGAGTTCGGCCGTCCGATGACGTACGACTTCGCCGCGGCGCTGGTGCGAGGTCTCGGAGGACACGTGCGCCAAGTGCGGGTCGATCGCCTGGCAGAGGACATGTACGCCGCGGCGGTCGAGGTCGAGGGTCCGCTCGGAGCGCGGTCTGTTGGTGCGCGCCCCAGCGATGCGCTGAATCTGGCCGCGATCACCGATGCGCAGGTATTCGTCAGCCCCGGGCTGGTGGACGACTTCGAAAGGCTACAGGACGACGACTCGGCAGAAGCCAGGTTGCTTCGCCTGGCGTTGACCGTGCCGCACATGAGGATCGCGAGGGTAACGGAGCGCGACTTTTCCTCTTATTAGGAGGACGTGGGCGGTTGTGCCCAGACCTGTCCATACGCAGGTCAGCGGGCATGCGAGAGTGGCCCGCGTCCGGTCTACCAGGAGCGACGTTCCCGCTGGCCTGCCGGTTGAGTGCCTCGAAGTGACCGTCGGTGGCGCGAGAGTCCGTGGCTTATGGCCTATGCGTGGCCCGGCCTAGACCAGTTGCCCTTGGTTCGCAAGGCCTGGATCCGCCCGGTCCCGCCCTTGACTTTGTGCTTCAAAGCAAACTAGCTTTGAAGCACAAAGTAAGCGAAGGAGCTGGCCATGACGATGACGTTTGAGCAGGTGCACGTGGCCGTGACTCAGGCCGGTACGTGGGTCAGCTATGGCGGCACCGCCAGGATCGTGCTCGCCGGTGTCCTGGTGGCCGCCGCGGGCTGCGCGGCGTATGCGGGAACCCGGCTGCCGCTGCCCGTCCGGCCAGCAAGGCCCAGCGAGGGCGCCAGGACCTTCATGCTCGTGACCTGGGGGTTTGCGATTACGGTGTTTCTGGTCTGCCTGCCTATCTACGTTCACCAAGCGCGCCGGGAGTACCTGTTTCACGCCGCCCCGGCGGATCCCATTACGCCCGTTACCGCCGTCTGCGTGGCTGTGATCTTCGTCGTTATCTTTATCGTCGGCCGTTCGCGTGGCTGGCGGGCCGCGCTGGCGAGCGCCGCTATCGGTGCTGTGGCCGCGCCGATGATCTTTGAGTTTCCGTTTGACCTCATCGTCATGGCCAGGACCTATCCCCCGATTCCTCCCGATCCGGCCTTGTACCGGGTCTTGTTCTTCGCGCCCTTGTTCCTCGTCGAATTCACCACGCTGGCGCTGCTGAGGTTGTCTCCGATGGTGAAGCTGTCCAGGGCATCATTCTTTTTCTTCGCGGTGATGCTGGTGGTTTTCGCGGTCTGGGGGCTGTCCGGATTCGGGTATCCCTCCGCCCCGGTCCCGTTCGCGCTGAATGTGCTGTCGAAGATCGTGGCCTTCGCCGCGGCGCTCAGCTTGTTCGTCCCCCAGCGAGTCCCGGCCAGCGCGCCAGGGGCGGCAATCAGCCCGCCGGCCACGGTCACCCACGCCGGCCAGCATGTGTGAGACCGGCCAGGCTCGCGGCCCTGCCGTCCTCCTGACCCCGCCAGGCCATCACTTAAGGAGAGGCCATGAACGAGGGAACCGGCATGACTGACGGCGCGGGCGCCAGCGAGGCAGCCGGCATGGACGCGCAGGGCGCGGCGGTCATCATGAGCCAGGCGCGGGACCGGGCCCGGCATGAGCTGACTGTCAACCGCCCGGTGATCTTCACGGCCTGGGCGCTGGTTTACCTGCTTGGCTACGGCGTGGTCTGGCTGTCGGTCCGCGGGCAGCGGCCCTTTCACGCGCCGCAGGGCTGGGCGCTGGCATTGCTGGCCCTGCTCGCCGTGCTGGCCCTGGGCGTCACCGCGCAGCTGACGGACCGGGCGGCCAGCGGCGTCGGCGGCGTATCGCAGTTGCGGCGGCGCATCTACTGGCTGTCACTTGCCGTCGGGTTGCTCGGCGTGTACGTCATGCAGCCTGCGCTGCGCCATGTCGGTGCTGGCCACGGGGTGATCAGCGTGTTCACCGCGTCCTCGCCGCTGCTGGTGGCCGGGGTGGTACTGGCCGCCGGCACCGCCGCCTGGCTGAACTGGTACGCCTTCGCCCTGGGCGCCTGGCTGATCGCCGTGGCCGCGTTCAGCGGGTTCGCCGGCCCAGCCGGGGTCTGGGCCGTGGACGCCCTGGCGGTCGGCATCCCGTTCCTGGTGATGGCGGCCATCACCCGCGCGCGGAGCCGCTCATGAGCGAAGACGGGCTCGACCCGGTTATCCACGCCCCCGTGCGGCTGCGCCTGATGGTGACGCTGGCGGCGCTGCCCGAGGGCGACAATCTGTCATTCACCCGGCTGCAAGAGCTGATCGGGCTGACACCGGGCAACCTGATCACGCACCTGCGCAAACTGGAAGACGCCGGGTACGTGCAGACGAACAAGACCGGCACCGGCGTCAACGCGCTGACCACCGTCGCCCTGACCGATGACGGCCGGGCCGCGCTGGAGCGGTACACCGCCGTATTGCGGCAACTGCTCGACACCGCCGAGCCAGCGCAGCCACAGGCCAGGATCGATCCGGAGCCCGGCACAGACGGCACAGGAAACCATGCATCCAATAATCATGGAGGCGGTCGGCGCCGAGCGGAGCAGGGAAACGGGTGAGGCGGTCAGTCGACCGTACGCTTACGAGAACGAGGAACCAGGTGAGGGCGAGGGGAACGATGCAGTTGCCTGACCCGCCAATCGAGGTCGCTGGCCCTACCGACTGTAGGGCCAGGAACCTGGTGCTTCTAGGGCTGAATGGCTCTGACCTGGGTGGGGGTACCAGGACTTGAACCTGGGACCTCTTCCTTATCAGGTCTCCTCCGTGTCCTCGTCCACGTGCAGCAAGCCAGGTTCCGGTCTTGGGTGGTTGCCCGGGAGTAGCCGTGATGACCTCCGGTGGACCACCTCATCGGGCACGAAACGGGCACGCCTTGAACGAGCTAACTCGGGGTGCGGGGTCTCCCCGCGCTGGTGCAGGGAAGATCCCGCCGCGTGCCGCGTAGGCAGTGAGGGGTTGAAACAGCGGGGGCGACAGCCCATACGCCGCGGGGTCCGGGGCGGCAGCCCCGCCTTGCAGCTGCGCGCCCTTCAGATCCGTAGGAATGGGCAAGGTGTCCAGGACCGTCCAGGGGTGGCCATGTGCGGGGTCGATGTTCCAGGCTGGTTGGTGCGTATCAAGTGTTTTCCAGCGGCTTGGCAGCAGTGTTGGCAGCAGTCAGGTTGACGAGGAGACCGCTTCCATATCAGCAACGGGTCGGAGCTCGCTGGATCACCGGCCGTCCGCTAGGTCGACCGGTGCGCGCCTATCTGCAAAGACATCCCAGGAGTTTGGATGTCAAGCGGCGAGGCCGGATCGGGGGAGTTTTTCCCGGTGGGACCAGGCGGTTTGCTCGTTGTAGGGGGTGCGGGTCTTGAGGCAGCCGTGGAGGATGCCGACGAGGCGGTTGGCGAGGCGGCGGAGAACGTCGTTGTGCTCGTGGCCGTTAGCCCGCTGCTCGTCGTAGAAGGCCCGTGCGCCTTCGGAGACGCGCAGGGAGGCGAAGGCCTGGCCGTTGAGGGCGTCGACGAGGCGGGCGTTGTGGACGAACCGGGCGGCTACGAGCTTCCGCTTGCCGGAGGCGCGGGTGATGGGGCTGGTCGCGGCGTAGTTCCGGCGGGCCTTCCCGTCGCGGTAGCGGTGCGGGTCGTCGCCGAACTCTGCGAGCACCCGGGCGCCGAGGATGCGGCCCAGTCCGGGCTGGGACAGGTAGATCTCAGCGTCCGGGTGCTGCCCAAAATTCTCCTCCACCTCACTGTGGAGGGCTTTGACCTGCTGGTTGAGCGTGATGATGACCGCAGTCAGGGCGCGGGCGGCGGCGGCGTAGGCGGCGGTAACAGCCAGCGGCCGGCCGAGCTGCTCCCCGCGCAGCGCTGCCAGGATCGCGGTCGCCCGGTCGGTGATCTTC
>NZ_JBARCR010000344.1:0-1563 GCF_049794275.1 Trebonia sp. | reverse complement strand
CCACGCCCCTACGACCGGACGGCCTGCTTGATCAGGGTCCGGCCGAAGTCCCACATCAGGCCGGAGCCCTTGGAAGCGTCCTCGAGCACGTCCGTCAGGGAATCGGTGAACAGCTTCACCTCCGCGTCGCCGATGATCAGCGGCGGGATTAGCTTGATCACTTCCATGTGGTCGCCCGACACCTGGGTAAGGATCCGGTGCCGCTGGAACAAGGCGACGACGACCATCTGCGCGAACAGCCCGACCCGCGCCTTTTGCAGCATGGCCCAGCCGGCCCGCGCCTTCACGCCGGACGGCTTGCCGAACTCGATGCCGATCATCAGCCCGCGCCCGCGCACGTCCGCGATCAGGTCGAAGCGGTCGGCCAGCGCGGCGAGCCCGGCGCGCAGCGACTCGCCCGTCCTGGTGGCGTTCTCCACCAGACCCTCGTCCTCGATGACCGCGAGTGCCGCCAGCCCGGCCGCCATCGCCAGCGGGCCGGCCTTGAACGTGGTGCTGTGCACCATCACCCGGTCCATCGACGAGTAGACCGATCCGAAGATCTTGTCCGTCGTGAGCATCGCGCCAACCGGGACGTAGCCGCCGGACAGCGCCTTGGCCACGGTGACGATGTCCGGCCGGACGTCCTCGTGCTGGTAGGCGAAGAACTTCCCGGTCCTGCCGAACCCGGACTGCACCTCGTCGCAGATCAGCAGCGCCCCGTGCTTATGCAGCAGCGCAGATGCCTCGCCAAGGAAACCGGCGGGCGGCATCATCACGCCATGTCCCTGCACCGGCTCGATGATCATCGCGGCCACGTCACCCCGCCGCAGCTCCGCCGCGAGCGCGTCCAAGTCGCCAAGGGGGATCTGGGCGTCGGGCAGCAGCGGCCCGAACCCGCGGCGGAACTCCTCCGCGCCGTTCACCGACAGCGACCCGGTGGTCAGCCCGTGGAACGCGTGCCGGGCGTAAATGATTCGCCCGTGACCGGTCGAGTGCCGCGCGAACTTCAGCGCTGACTCGACCGCCTCGGTGCCGCTGTTGCAGAAGAACACCCGGTCCAGGCCTGGCGTCTTGGCCAGCAGCCGCTGCGCGAGCAGCCCGGAGATCGGCTGGCAGTCGAACTGGGTCCAGGCGGCGAAGTCCGCGTCGAGCGCGTCGTGCAGCGCCTTCTTGATCACCGGGTGGCTGCGGCCAGCCGCGAACACCCCGAATCCGGCCAGGAAGTCCGCGTACGCGTTTCCCTCAGAGTCGTAGAGGTAGGCGCCGTCGCCGCGCACGTAGTCCTTGTCGAACCCGATCGTGTGCAGCGTGCGCGGCAGCTGCGGATTCTGGTAGCGGCTGTGCAGGTCGTAGCCCTGCCCCCGGACGGCCGCGAGTTCCGCGTTGAGGTCAAAACCCATGGACGTATTATGGCCGCTTCGCGAGGCGCCGCGGACTGCACAGGAACCCGGCACCCCAGCACATGTGCATGGCGGCGAGCACGACGGGCACCCGCGCCCGCGCCGAGGGCGGCACGTCGCGGGCGAGCACGGCCGCCACCGCCGCTACTCCGGCTGCGTAGACGGCGGGGATGGCGAAGCC
>NZ_JBARCR010000343.1:0-2890 GCF_049794275.1 Trebonia sp. | reverse complement strand
GCCGAGTGCGAGCCCGGCGTGCAGCGCGAGCGCCACGCCCGCAGCCGTGCCGCGATCGGCGAGCTCGGCCGGACCATCCGCGCCGCCAACGTCGACGTCCTCGTCGTGGTCAGCAGCGACCACAAGGAGCTCTACGGCGACGAGCTGCTGCCCCAGTTCGCCATCTACTGGGGCGACACGATGCGGCACGAGCCGTACACGGCGCAGCAGCTCGCCACCATGCCGCCCGGGCTGGCGGTCGCCGAGGTCGCGAACCAGCCGGAGCGGCCAGAAGTCAGGCACGGGCACAGCCAGCTGGGCCTGCACCTGATCCACGAGGTCAGCCGGGCCGGGTTCGACCCGGGCGCGGCGAAGGTGCTGCCCGCCGGCAGGTGGGAAAACCACAGCATCCCGCACGGCTGGGGATTCATCCTCCAGCAGGTGCTCGACGGCCACGACCTGATCCCGATCGTGCCAGTGTTCGTCAACACGTTCTGGGAGCCCAACCCGCCGACCGCGCGCCGCTGCTACGACTTCGGCGTCGCGCTCGGCGCGGCGATCGAGAGCTTCCCCGCTGACCTGCGGGTCGGCGTGGTCGGTTCCGGGGGGCTCAGCCACTTCGTCATCGACGAGGACCTGGACCGCGCCTTCATTAAGGCGCTGATCGACAAGGACCGCGAGTTCATGGTCTCCCTCGAAGACGACCAGCTTCGCTCCGGCACCTCCGAGTTGCGCAACTGGGTCGTCGTCGGCGGGGCGACCGCGGACACGCCGCTCACCGCCCAGGTCGTCGACTACCTGCCCTGCTACCGGTCGGCGGCGGGCACCGGCTGCGCCATGGCCTTCATGGCCTGGCAGCCATGACAAGCCGGACGGCCCGCGAAAACCGCAAGAGCCACTACCAGGAGGTCTAGTTGCGTTACCCCCCTGTCCGCCGGCCCGCGCTGCTGCCGGCGCTGGCGCAGGATGAATGGCCGCAGCGGGTGCCGGTGCTGATCGCGGGCGGCGGACCCGTCGGGCTCACGGCGGCTATGCTGCTGGCCCGGCAGGGAATCGAGGTGCTGCTCGTCGACCGGCGCGGACCGGACGCGCGGTACCCTCGCGCGCACCTGCTCAACGTCCGGACGATGGAGATCTTCCACGAGATCGGCGTCGCGGACGACATCTACGCGCAGGCCCCCGCCGACGACCGGTGGCGCAAGGTGGTCTGGTACACCTCGGTCGCGGGCCCGAGCCCGCTGCACGGCCTCAAGCTCGGCGAAGTCCCGGCCTGGGGCGGCGGGCCGGACGCGGTGCGATACGCCCAGGCCAGCCCGCGGAAGTTCACGAATCTGCCGCAGATCCGGCTCGACCGGCTGCTGTGGGACCATGCCGTCGCCTGCTGTCCGGGCCGTATCAGGGCCCGCCAGGAGCTGACTGCCCTCCGGCAGCACGACAACGGCGTGACCGCGACCATCACCGACCGCGACACCGGAATCGAACGCGAGGTCACCGCCCGCTACCTGATCGCGGCCGACGGCGGCCGGATCAGCTCCGAGCTGCTCGGAGTGCGGCTAGAAGGACCGCGGGCGATCAATGACGTGGTCAGCTACCATGTCAGCACCGACCTCGGGCTATGGGCCGAGCCGGACGCGCTGCTCGCGCACTTCATCGCACCACGCGGCCATGGGCGCATGGTCGGCACGCTGCAGGCGCTCGGCCCGGGCAGCTACGGCAGGCAGTCGCCGGAGTGGCTGGTGGCAGTCGCGCCCCGGCCCGGTGACCCGCCGCCGGCCGACGACGAGACGCAGCTGGCCAGCGCGCGGGAGATGCTCGGCCTGCCCGCGAGCCACCCGATGAAACTGCACGCGGTGAGCCACTGGCAGTACGAGGGCGTCGTCGCCGAGCGATTCCGCGCCGGGTCGGCGTTCCTCGCCGGGGACGCCGCGCACCGGCACCCGCCCACGGGCGGCCTCGGACTGAACTGCGGTGTGCAGGACGTGCACAACCTGGCCTGGAAGCTCGCCGCCGTGCTGCACGGCCAAGCCGCGGACGCGCTGCTCGACAGCTACGAGACCGAACGCAGGCCGATCGCCGCCTTCTATACCGCGCACTCGCTGGAAAACGCTGGCCGACACGCACCCATCGGCACCGCGCTCGGCCTCGGCCCAGCGGTGACCGAGGAAGAAGGCTGGGCGCAGATCGGGGTGTTCGTCAGCGACACCCCGGTGGGCGACCTGCGGCGCGCAGAGGTCGCCGCGGCGGTGGCCGCGAATGCGAGCGACTACAGCCAGCTGAACGTTGAAGCCGGCTACTGCTACGAGGCCGGCGCCCTAGTACCGGACTGCACGCCCCCGCCGGACGGCCACGCGTCGCCCATCGACTTCCGCCCGGTCACCAGGCCGGGCCACCACCTGCCGCACGTGTGGCTGCGCCATGTGCCCGCCGCGCCCGTTTCCACGCTCGACCTAGTTGACCCCGGTGCGTTCACGCTCTTCGCCGGCGAGAGCGCCGCCCCAGCATGGCGTGCGGCGGCAGCCGTCGCGCAGGAGACGTCCGCCTTCCCTGTGACGCTGGTGAGCGTGCCAGCGGCGGACACCGAGTGGGCGGCTGTGCGGGAGGTCACCGCCTCCGGCGCAGTGCTTGTCCGCCCTGACCGCAAGGTCGGCTGGCGGATCGCTTCGGTGCCACCGGATCCCGCACGTGCCCTTGGCGAGGCGGTCGCCGCCATTCTCGGCGGCGGGACGACGCACGATGGACCCGATCGCGCGGACCCTTTCATGGAGCGCATCCGGCAGGCCGCCGGCCGGCTGAGCCCGTGACCGGCGACCAGGTGGACCGCGGGGAGCCGATGCCGTACCGGCTCGCGTACTGGATAGTTGGGTGGTGTCGAACGCCCTGGACACGCTGCAGCGGAGCTGGGCTTCCCCGT
>NZ_JBARCR010000342.1:0-2878 GCF_049794275.1 Trebonia sp. | reverse complement strand
CGCTCGTCGCGCGGCTCGCTCGCCGCCGCGGCCCGAGCGGCGGGTAGTCGCCGGCGACCCGCAGCGGCAGCGTGCTGCCAGCCTTCGCCTGCGCAAAGTCTCCCCAGAAGCGGGCCCCTAGTCGTTCTCGCCACGATCTCAGCAGCCGTGCTGGCTGGCCAGGCTCTGCGCCGTGGCCGCGAGCGCCTGGGCCTCGGTGATGATCGTCTTGCCCTGTCCCTGCGCGGCGGCAATGGAGTTCCAGGCGCTCGCCAGCGCCGTGTTGCCAGTGGCGATGGCCGAGGCGGGATTCACCGTCGGCGCGGCGTGCAGGCTCTGCAGGCTGCTCAGATCGGAATTCACGTTGGATACCGCGGTCTGGACGCTCTGGATGCCGCCGACCTGGAGGTTTTCCACGTCGCCCGTGAGAGTGTTGAGATCGCTGCCGACCGTGGCGGAATCCTGGCCCACGGTCGTCGCGTCCCCGGCGGCGGCCGGGCACGAGTCGTGCTGCTCGCGGGCGTAATCCGCCTGCTCCTGCGCGTAGTCGCTCTTCATCTGGTTCACCGCGCCGGTCAGGCTCTTGCTGCTGGTGAGCGCCGAATTGGCGCGCTGCAGGGTGGTGAGGTCCGTCTCGAGCGCCTGCTGGGCGCTGGTGACCTGCTGCGCCTGGCCGGCCGAGGCGGACACGGTCGCCTGCTGCTGCAGCAGCGCCTGCTGATGGGCCGCCACGAAGCGGGCCAGGGGGCCCGCCTGCGTGTTCGCGTTCCACCCGGCCGTCTCGAAGCCGTTGCAGGTGGCATGGCCGACGGAGGCGCCGGACTCGTCCATGACGACCGCCTCGTAGGTCCCGCCGGCGCTCATCAGGTCGCACTGCTCGGTGAGATCGCCCATGGACCCCGCGTTGGGCGTGCTGGCCCAGACCATGCCGCCGCCGGTCAGGTTGGTGATCAGCGTGTCGCACTCGGACGAGCGGCCCGGGGTGACGATGACCTCGGCGTCGTAATGCTGCGCGTAGACAGTGCACGTGTTCAGGCTGGCCGGGACGCTGCTGCTGCTTGCCCCGCTGGCGCTGCCGCCCTTCGAGACGAAGGGGACGTGACAGCCGGCGAGCGACGCCGCGACGGCGGCAGCGGCGATCGCCCATCGCGGCGCGGGAAGTCTGCCCATGTTCCCCCTTGAGTCACTCCTTTGTACCTGACGCGGCGGCGGCGGATCGGGTTGTCACGCCGGCTGGGTCTTAGGGTTGGCGCGTGAGCATCGAGATCGTCTTCGAGACGCACTCCACGACCGAGGACAACGAGGCGGGCCGGGCGACCGGATGGCTGCCGGGACGGCTTTCCGAACAGGGCAGGGCGCAGGCGCGCGAGCTCGGGCGGCGGCGGGCCCAGGGCGGTATCGCGGCGGTGTTCTGCTCCGACCTGCGGCGCGCCGTGCAGACGGCGGAGCTCGCCTTCGACGGGTCAGGCGTTCCCGTGCTGCACGACTGGCGGCTGCGCGAATGCGACTACGGCGAGCTGAACGGGATGCCCGCCGCGGAGATGCACGCCGGGCGGCGCGACCACCTGGACGTGCCGTACCCGGGCGGCGAGAGCTGGCGGCAGGCCGTCACGCGCGGCGAGCGGTTCCTCGCCGACCTGCCGTCGCGCTGGGCGGGGCGGCGGATCGTGGTCATCGGGCACGTCGCGACCCGCTGGACGCTGGATCACGCCCTGCGCGGCGTCCCGGTCGAGGACCTGATGGCGGAGGACTTCGGCTGGCGCCCCGGATGGTCCTACATGCTTGACACCTAGATAAACGAGGCATAGATTTCCTTGGCATGAACAGGGAACGGCTGAAGGGGCACCTGGACCTGCTGCTGCTGTCCGTGCTCGCGGCGGGGCCTGCCCACGGGTACGCGATCATCACGGCGCTGCGCGCGCGGAGCGAGGGCATGTTCGACCTGCCGGAGGGGACGGTCTACCCGGCGCTGCACCGGCTGGAGGACGCCGGGCTGCTGGCCAGCTCGTGGTCCGACGCGGACGGCCGCAAGCGCCGGGTGTACGCGCTGACCAGCGACGGCGAGGCCGCGCTGGCCGCGCAGCGGACCGAGTGGAAGCGCTTCGCTGGCGGGGTCCAGGCGGTTGTGGGGTGGCAGGCATGACCGGGGACCTGATCGACGGCTACCTGGCCGAACTCAGGGCCAGCCTGCGCCGTCTCCCGCAGGAGCGCACCGCGGAGATTCTCGCGGAGGCCGAGGACCACCTGCGGGAGTCCGTCGCGGCGGGTGTCGCGATCGGGATGACGGAACGGGAAGCGCAGGAGGCCGCGATCTCGGCGTTCGGCTCGGTACGGGCAGTGGTGCGGGCGCACAACCTCCGTTCGCGCCAGGTGGCGGCCGACCTGGTGCTGACAGGCCTGCGGCTCGGCTGGACCGGGATGTTCGCCATCGCGGCCAGCGGCTTCGTCGCGCTGGCCATGAACCACCTGGCCGGCACGAGCTTCGTCGGCGGCACGCCCGCGCCCGCGGGCACGTACACGGCCGCGCAGTGCGCGCACTGGCTGTCGAACTGGCCTGGCGCGGGGACCTGCGGCCAGGCGGCGGTGCTGGAGGCGAGCAGCGACGCGGTGTCGCTGCGGGTGATCGGCGGCGGCCTCGGCGGCATTCTGCTGCTCGGCTGCTACCTGCTCGCCGCGACGTACTGGCGGCGCCGCGCTCCGGTCCCGGTGCTGCCCAGCGGGTTCTTCCCGCTGGCCGCGGCGGCCGTCTTCACGGCAGGCGCGCTCGCGCTCGTCGTGTGCACGTTCACCGGCGGCCCGTTCGGCGCCCCGGCCGGCCCGGGCGTGTTCCTGAGCGGCGCCATCGTAGCGGCCACCGCCGCGGTCGCCTTCGTCGCCCGCGCCCGCCACATCCTCCGCC
>NZ_JBARCR010000341.1:0-8491 GCF_049794275.1 Trebonia sp. | reverse complement strand
TCGATGCGGTGCTCGAGGCGGCCGGCCATCGGCTGCCGCGCCGCCGGCAGGCGATCGCCGGCCTGACCGCCCGCGAGGTCGAGGTGCTCATTCTGCTTGCCCGGGGCATGTCCAACAAGCGGATCGCCGAGCGTCTCGTGATCACGCCCAAGACGGCGGGCAACCATGTGGAGCACATCTACGCCAAGATCGGCGCCTCGAGCCGGGCCGGCGCCGCACTGTTCGCGGTGCAGCATGGCCTGCTCCCCGAGGACGAGGCGGCGGCGCGCGCGCCGGGCTGACTCCGTAGGATGCGCAGGGTCGTCCGGGTCGGCGAACATATGGGTGCTTATTGGATCGCAGCGCTGCGAGGCGGCTTTGGGCGGGGCCACAAGCGGTCTCCGGGAGTTGTGTCCGCCAAGACAACGGGTGTATCAGCTGGCGGGAGGTGCTTGTGTACGGCGGGCTGAGGTATCAGGCTCGTTAGTGTGCCAGAAGAGACTGTTTCCCGACCGGCGGAGTTCCCGGCACCCGAACCGGGGCTGACGCCGGAGACGATCATTGCCCGCGCCAAGGCGCTGATTCCCGAGGTTCGCGCGCAGGCGGACGAGGCCGAACGGACCGGCAAGCACACCGCCGAGCTGGATGCCAAGTTCACCGAGGCCGGCTTCTACCGGATGCTGCAGCCGAAACGGTTCGGCGGCTACGCCTTCGACATGCTGACCTACTGGAAGGTCATCATGGCGGTGGCCGAAGGCGACGCGGGGACCGCCTGGGGGCTGTGCCTCGGCGCGCACCACGCGCAAGGCATTGGCTCGTGGTTCCCCGAACAGGGGCAGCTCGAGATCCTCGGGCCGACGGGGAACTTCAAGTGCCCGCACCGGGCCGCCCCGATGGGCACCTCCACCCCGGTCGACGGCGGGTACATCGTCAACGGCCAATGGGACTACTGCTCGGGCGTCGGGCACGCCACCCACTTCATGTGCAACTCGCTCGTGCCCGGCCGGGAGTCCGACGGGCTGCTCACGATCTGCACCCCGATCGAGAACGTCACCGTGCTCGACGACTGGGGCAACGGCAACATCATCGGGATGAACTCCAGCGGCTCCAACAGCGTCCGGGTGGAGAACGTGTTCGTGCCCGAGCACTGCACCTGCTCTGGCGACTGGACGCACAACACCGAGAAGGCCGCGCCGGGCATGTACCTGCACGACGACCCGATGTTCTGCGGCCGGATCTACGCGATGTACCACGCGGGCCTGGTGATCCCGGTGATCGGCGCGGCCAAGGGCGCGATGCACGAGTACGAGCACACCCTGCGCACCAAGAAGACCTACTTCGCGCCGCAGGTGCCCAGGTACACGGTCGAGGAGTACCAGCGGCACTACGGGCAGGCGCGGGCGCTCATCGACTGCGCGGAGGCCATCATCTTCCAGTGCGGTGAGCGGTACAACGAGCTGGCCGAGCGCTGGTACCGGACCGGGGAGCCGTTCACCCGCGAGGACGACGCCGCGATGTACTCGATGATCCAGGTCGCCTCCCGGATGGCGGTGGACGCGACGAACGAGCTGTTCGGCGCCGCCTCCTCCTCGGCGGCCAAGCGGGGCGCCCCGATGCAGCGCCACTTCCGGGACGCGGCGATCTACCTCGGGCACATCTCGGCCCGCCACGACGTCGTCGCCGCCGAGGTCGCGCGGATGCACTTCGGGCTGCCGGACAACCTCTTCTAAGGAGACTCTCTTGGCACGACGCGCCACACCGCCGTTCCGCGCTGACCACGTCGGGTCCCTGCTGCGGCCGGCCGCGCTGCATGAGGCGCGGGCGGCGTTCGCCGCACGGTCCGACGGGATCGACGCCGCCGAGCTCACCGCGGCCGAGGACCAGGCGATCACCGACGCGGTAAAGCTGCAGGAGGACGCGGGACTGGAATCGGCGACCGACGGGGAGTTCCGCCGCGAGCAGTGGCACTCCGACTTCCTGTACGCGATCCCCGGGATCAGGAAGGGCGCGCTCGGCGCGCCGCTGCCCGTCTACCGCAAGGACGGCGCGATCAGCTGGACGCCGA
Source organism: Trebonia sp. (assembly GCF_049794275.1). NCBI lineage: Bacteria > Bacillati > Actinomycetota > Actinomycetes > Streptosporangiales > Treboniaceae > Trebonia > Trebonia sp. The sequence goes on along the minus strand of NZ_JBARCR010000341.1, from coordinate 6,447 downwards.
ACGTCACGGAGATCACCGGGAAGGTGCACCTGGAACAGCCGATCTTCGGCGACCACTTCGCGTTCCTCGCCCAGACCGTCACGACCGCGACCCCGAAGCTGACCGTCCCCTCCCCCAGCATGGCGCACTTCAGGGCCGACCTGTCGAAGTCCCCGTACGCCGACGTGGAGGAGTTCCGCGCGGACGTCGCCGCGACCTACGCGGCGGAGGTCGCGGCGCTGTACGAGCTCGGCTGCCGGTACCTCCAGTTCGACGACACGATCTTCGCGTTCCTCAACGACCCGGCCTGGCGCGCGAACGCGAGCGCGACCGGCCTCGACCCCGACCGCCAGCACGAGATCAACGTGGCCGTCATCAACGCGGCGCTGGCGGCCAAGCCCGCCGACATGGCCGTCACCGTGCACATGTGCCGCGGCAACTACCGGTCGGCGTGGTTCTCCTCCGGCGGCTACGACTTCGTCGCCGAGGGCGTGTTCGGCGGGCTCAAGGTCGACGGGCTGTTCCTCGAGTACGACGACGAGCGGTCCGGGACGTTTGAGCCGCTGCGGTTCGTGCCTGACGACCAGATCGTGGTGCTCGGGGTCATGACCACGAAGACGCCTGAGCTGGAGTCCGCGGACGCGCTCAAGCGGCGCGTCGAGGAGGCCGCCAAGTACGTGGACATCGACCGGCTGTGCATCTCGCCGCAGTGCGGGTTCGCCTCCACGGTGGAAGGCAACTCCCTCACGATCGGCGAGGAGCGCGCCAAGCTGGAGCGGCTGGTCGCTACCGCCCGGGAGATCTGGGGATAACGGCGTCATGGAACCCCTGGTCATCGCCGAGCAAGGGCACTTCTTCACCGGGCTGCGGACGCACACCGGACCGGCCGGCACCAGTGTGGCCGGAACGCATGTGCAGTATCAGTCACCACCTTCCGTTCGGGATAATTTGATCCTCGTACACGGCGGCGGCGGGCAGGCGCTCGACATGCTCACCACCCCGGACGGGCGCGCGGGGTGGTCGACCATCTTCCTGCGGGACGGGTTCGCGGTGTACACCGTCGACCGGCCGGGGCTCGGGCGGTCGCCGTACCACCCGGACATCTACGGGCCGATCGGGCCGCCGGCGGCGTACGAGGGCTTTGTCGCCACGTTCGCGGCGCCGTCGCCGCCCGGGCTGCCCGAGCACACCCAGTGGCCGGGCGGCGGCGACCGGGACGACCCGGCGCTCGCGACGTTCCTTGCCTGGCAGGAGCCGTTCCCGCCGGACCTCGTGCGGGCGCACGAGGACATGCGGGACGGCGCGGTCGGGCTGCTGGACAGGATCGGGCCGTCGGTGCTGCTGACCCACTCGTTCGGCGGCGCGTTCGGGTGGTTCGCGCTGTCCGAGCGGCCGCACCTGGTCAAGGCCCTCGTGGCGATCGAGACGTCCGGGCCGCCGTTCATGAAGCACCCGGTGCTCGGGGACTTCACGTACGGGCTGACGGCGGTGCCCGTGTCGTACGGGCCGGGCGCTGGCGACGCGAAGCTGGGCGGCATTCCCGTCGCGGTGGTGTCGTCGCCATGCTCGGGGTTCGAGCCGTCCTGCCACGCCACCGCGGAGTACCTGCGCGAGTGCGGGGCATCCGTTGACGAGTTGCGCCTCGCTGACCTGGGCCTGCACGGCAACGGGCACGCGATGATGCTGGAGAAGAACAACGCGGAGGTCGCCGCGTTGCTCACCGACTGGATCGTCAAGCACACGTAGCCGCAGGCATCGAGGACAGGAGGAGCCCGTTGAGCAAGGTGATGGCGTCGGCCGCCGAGGCCATCGCCGACATCGAGGACGGGGCGAGCGTCGGCATCGCCGGGTTCGGCCTGTCGCACCGGTATCCGTCCACGCTCATTTCGGCGCTGGCCGAGAAGGGAACCAGGGGGCTGACCGTTTACTGCAACGGGCTCGGCCAGCCCGGGTTCCCGACCGGTCACGTGCTCGCGGAAAACCATCAGATCGCGCACCTGGTCACCTGCTTCTCCGCCCGGCCAGGGGTGGTCTCCGAGGCCGAGAAGCAGATCGACGCCGGGGAGATGACGCTGGAGATGGTCCCGCAGGGGACGCTGGTCGAGCGGATGCGGGCCGGCGGCGCGGGACTCGCGGCGATCTACACACCGACCGGCTTCGGCTCCGAGATCGCCGAGGGCAAGGACATCAGGTACTTCGACGGGCGCCCTTACGTGCTCGAGCGGGCCATCACCACGGACTTCGCCCTGATCCGGGCGCAGCAGGCGGACCACTTCGGGAACGTGGTGTTCCGCGGCGGATCGCAGAACTTCAACGTGTCGTTCGCGAAGGCGGCGCGGGTCACGATCGTCGAGGCCGAGGAGATCGTCGAGACCGGGGCGATCGCGCCGGAGGACGTGGACCTGCCTGGCGTGTTCGTCACCCGGGTGGTGCCGATCACCGTGCGGATGGACATCAGGAACCTGCCGAAGCGGGCCAACCGGCCGCCCTCGTCGGCGAAGGAGTACCTCGGCAAGCCCGCGCTGACGCGGGAGCAGATCGGGCGGCGCGCGGCCGCGCTGCTGCCGGACAACTCCGTGGTGAACCTCGGCGCCGGGCTGCCGGTGCAGGTCGCGAACTGGGTACGGGACCGGCCGGTCGTGCTGCACGCGGAGAACGGCCTGCTCAATTACGGCGGGTTCGCGACCGACGAGGAACTCGACCCCGACCTGCACGACGCGGGGGGCATGTTCGTGACGACCCGCGACGGGACGTCGTTCTTCGACTCGGTGACGTCGTTCGAGATCGCGCGCGGCGGGCGGCTGTACGCGGTCATCCTCGGCACGTACCAGGTCGGCGCCAACGGCGACCTGGCCAACTGGTCGGCGCCGGGCATGATCGGCGGCGGCATCGGCGGGGCGATGGACCTCGCGGCCGGCGCGCAGCACGTGTTCACCACGCTAGAGCACTGCGACTCGCGCGGCCGGCCCAAGCTGGTCGAGAGGTGCGAGTTCCCGCTGACCATGCCGAACTGCGTGGACGCGATCATCACCGACCTGGCGCTGCTGCGCCGGCCGTCGCGGGGCGGTCGCGATCCCGGCCGGTTCACGCTCGAGGAGATCGCGGCCGGGTTCACGGTCGATGAGGTGCTGTCAATGACCGGCATGAGCGTCGACGTTGCCGACCCTGTCGGCGTGATGCAGGAGGCGTGGCTCTAGGAATACCCGACCTGTTGAGTTGGTTGACGCGTCAGGTATCGTTTTGGTACTTGTTATATGCGAACTAACTTCTCCGGAGGTCACGCGTGGCCAAGCCCGTTTTGCGGATCATCATCGGCAGCACCCGCCCCGGCCGGGTGGGACCCGCCGTCGCCGACTGGATCGCCGAGCGCGCCAGGGAGCACGGCGGCTTCGACGTGCAGGTCACGGACCTGGCCGAGGTGAACCTGCCGATCCTCGACGAGCCGAACCACCCGCGGCTGCACCAGTACGTCCACCAGCACACCAAGGACTGGAGCACCCTCGTCGAGGACTCGGACGCGTTCGTCTTCGTGACCCCGGAGTACAACTACGGGTTCAACGCGGCGCTGAAGAACGCCATCGACTACCTGCACGGGGAGTGGCAGCACAAGCCCGCCGGGATCGTCAGCTACGGCGGGGTCGCGGCCGGGACCCGGGCCGCGCAGATGCTGAAGCAGGTCCTCACCGCGCTGAAGATGATGCCGATGATGGAGGCGGTGAATATCCCGTTCGTCCACTCGCATCTGGACGAGGACGGCCGGCTCAAGCCGACCGAGGCGATGGAGGCCTCGGCCACCGCGATGCTGGACGAACTCCTGCGGTGGACAGAGTCCATGCGCTCGCTGCGGGCCTAGCCCCAGGTATTGTCCCCGCGGTGGGCGCGGGCGGAGTTGCTGGTCCAGGTGTCCACCGCGCCGTTCCGCCGGTGGACCGGGTTGCTTGTGGTCATATGCGCTCTCCGAGAGACGATGGTCCGGCATACTGTCTCCGTGACCATTTAGCTCCGTAGCGTAACTTATACGCTGAGCAACCGTCAAATCACCATATGTCACCAAGTTCCAGCCTGCCGGGCTTAGTTGTGTAGTTCCGGGGCTATATGCCCCGGAACTACACACATAGGCAGGATGGGGTGGGAGGCGACGGGCATCCGCGGCCTTTGCGGATGACTTAGGGCGCGAAACGCACCGGTAAACCACCACAAAACGGACATGAAACGTACCGTTTTGCGCCCTAAGTGGATCCTGGTGGCTTATTCGCTGGCTATGAGGCGAGGCTGAGTTCGAGGCGGGCGAGGTGGCTCGTTCGGGTCCGGTCGAGCGGGTTTCCGTTCCAGTAGGCGTTCAGCCGGAGGAGGTTGAGGGCGACGGCCATGAAAGCGTGGTCGAGGCGGGTTTTCTTCAGCCCGCGGTAGCGGGCTCGCCGTGCTCCGCGGCTGGCGGCCTGGTGCATGGTTCCCTCGATGCCGGCGCGGCGGGCGTAGTCGGCCTGGAACGATTTCGTGTTTCCCGCGGCGCGGAGCGCGGCCTGGGCCTCGGCGACTGCGCGGGGCTGGAGGGTGATCGTGCGCTTCTTGCCCTTGGTGCACAGTTCCCTGGCCGGGCAGGGCTCGCAGTCGGAGCGGGCGAAGATGGCCACGATCGCGTCCCTGCCGTACTGCGAGCACGGCGACCATGACGAGGACGTCTTCCCCTGCGGGCAGGTCACTTGCTGCGCGTCGTAGTCGGCGGCGAAGTCCGCGCGGGCGTAGCCCTGGCCGGCGCGGGCCTGGGCGGAGGTGTCGGCCTGCAGGGGCCCGATGAGCGCGATGCCGTGCCGGGCGGCCTCCGCGACGAGACGGCCGGCGGACAGGTAGCCGGAGTCGAGGTAGTGCCGTCCCGGTGCCAGGCCCTTCGCCGCGAGGGCGTCGTCGATGACACCGGTCATCTCGGTGTCAGTGACCGCGGCGCTGGTGGTGGCCACGCAGGTGACCAGGTTCGGGAACGCAGCCGCGCCGCAGTCCCCGTCGTGGCCGGGGCCGGCGCAGCCGCAGGGCGGGGCGTCGTCGCAGGTCTCGGTGACGTGCAGCTTGTAGCCCAGCCAGCTCTCGTCTCGTTTGGCGCCCCAGCGGGCGTCGGCATCATAGGGGGAGGCGATCCGGTATCTGCCGGGCGGGATCCCGTCGCCCTCAGGCTGCTTCTCCCGCCGCTTGACCACCTCCCGCCCGCCTGCGTGGATGACCAGGGTGTAGTTCTGGACCAGGACTTTCCGGAGCGTCTCGACTGCGGGCAGTTCCGCCAGCCAGGAGGGCGACGCCTTGTCATAGACGGCCCGCAGCAGCGCGTGCCCGTCTTTCGCGTAGGTGACGGCGAGCTCGTCCTGCTTCTTCTTCGAGGCGGGGAGATGCCAGCCGGGGACCGGGGTGCCGTACTTCCGCGTCCACTCGCTCACGTGCAGGGCAGCCGCCACCCAGCCCGGGTGCGCAGCCGTCAGGGCCTCGACCGCGGCCCGGGCGCTCTCCCCGGCCAGTTCCAGCTGGTTCAGCTCCGCGACCGCCGCGACCACGTGCGTGGAATCGGTGCGCTGCTTCCCGCCCGCCTTCACCAGCCCGTCCGAGGCAAGGCGCTCCAGCAGCGCGTCCAGCAGCACCTGCTCCAGTTCCGCGTCCGCGACCTTCGCCCGGAATTCCGGCAGCACCGAGTGGTCGAACCCCGGGTCTTCCAGGGGCAGCCCGAGCAGGTACTTCCAGTCCAGCCGGGTCCGGACCGCCTCCGCGGCCATCCGGTCGGTCAGGTTCTCGGCCCGCTGCAGCACCGTGACCAGCGCCAGCCGCGACGGCGGCCAGCCCGGGCGTCCCCGGACCCCGAACGCGCCCGCGAACTCCTCGTCGCGCAGCCACTCGCCCAGCCGGTCCCGGACGGTCACCGCCAGCGGCGGCTCCGTCTTCCGGGACCCGTACATCGCCCCGATCGCCGCCGCGACCACGGGATCCGGGTCCGGCCACGGGACAGGCTGCATCGACATGACATGCCCATTCTGCAGCCAGGACGAGGGAAAACAACAGCGGCCGCAGCAGCATCATGGCCACCGTCACACCCCGGATCGAGGACATCGACCGGCACGCCGTGAATAAGCCACCAGGATCGGGTTTGTGCGCGAGACTTAACGGGATGCGGTGACCAGGCGCTCGGCAGCATAGCCCCGCAGGTGAGACGACCTCCTAAGCGGAAGCTGCTGCCGCGCAGCGGCACGTTCCTGGCGGACGAGAGCGCGCCCCGGCGGGGCTAGACTGGAGGTATACGGCATCGTCTTGAACCGCCTTCAGCGGCGGACGGTGCTGCGGAGAGGAAGGCCGGCATGTTCGAAGCGGCCGATATCCGCGAGTGGCGCGGCCACGACGTCGTTGATCCCGACGGTCACAAGATCGGGGAACTGGAAGCCGTCTACGTCGACACGACCACAGACCTGGCAGCGTTCGGCACCGTCAAAGTCG
>NZ_JBARCR010000340.1:0-14195 GCF_049794275.1 Trebonia sp. | reverse complement strand
TTGGTACTCGGTGCGCAGGGCGGCGGCGGCCTCCACCGCCAGGCGGGTCTTGCCCGTCCCGCCCGGGCCAGTCAGCGTCACCAGTCGGCTGGCGCGGACTGACCCGAGCAACTGTTCCAGCTCGGCGTCGCGGCCGATGAAGCTGCTCAGCCGCTCCCGCAGATTGCCGGCCGCCTCCGACGCGGGCGCCGGGACCGGAGCCGGGCTGGCTGCGGCGAGCGACGGATCCTGGGCCAGTATCCGGGCCTGGAGTTCCCGCAAGGCCGGCCCGGGGTCGATGCCCAGCTCGCCGGCCAGGCGGTCGCGGACTTCGGTGTAGGCGCGCAGGGCGTCGGCCTGCCGTCCGGCCCGGTAGAGCGCGAGGATGAGCAGTTCCCACAGGCGCTCGCGCAGCGGGTGCTGCCGGCAGCGCGCCTCCAGTTCGCCGGCGAGCTCCCCGTGGCGGCCCAGCGCCAGGTCCGCTCCGGCCCGGGTTTCGATCGCCACGAGGGTCAGCTCGTCCAGCTGCGCCCGTGCGCTGTCAGCGAAGCCGGAATAGGCGAACTCGGCCAGCGGCTCGCCCCGCCGCAGGCCAAGCGCCTCGCCCAGCGCGACAGACGCCTGCGCCATCTCGCCCGCCTCCGCCAGACGCCGTCCCTTCGCCACCAGCTGCTCGAAGCGGACGACGTCGACCTCATCGGGACCGACCGCGAGCGCATAGCCGGCTTCGGTGGTAACGATCGCGCCCGCCCCGAGGGTACGGCGCAGCTGGCCGATCTGGGCCTGCAAGGCGTTAGCCGGTTTCGCCGCCTGCCCGTCACCCCACAGCACGTCAATCAGGCGGTCGGCACTGACCGGCTCGCCGCGATGCAGCGCCAGCAAAGCCAGCAGTGCCCGCTGCTTGGCGCCGCGGACAGCAAGCGCTACGCCCCCGTCCGCCGCCTCGAGCTGGCCGAACAACCGCACGTCCATTGCCTCCACCCTACGGCCCTCACCCGGCCGCCGCCGGGCTGAGCCGCCGGGGTGAGGAAGCAGGGGCAGCGCTGGTGCAGCAAAGCGGCCAGGCCCTCGGACAGGTTCACCCTTGACCGGCTCTCGTATGGCCCGCCGAGGACGGCGAATCCACACACGAAGCTACTCCCACGGCGAGCACCGCCGAGCTGCAGCCGCCCAGGCGTCCTATACGTCTGCGACGGTCGGCGGCACCGGCGGAACGAACGGTTATGCGCGCAAGAACAGGCCGATCCGGACTGGGGCTTGACGCCCAGATCGGCGGGTCGGCGCGCGGTTATCCACGGGGCTTCACGTCACTGACCGTCCGGTTATGCCCTAGCGCGATTGGCCCCGACCTGTATTTTATGCAGCGCCGCCCTTGGGATGAACGTCCGCTTCCGCCGCGAGCCGCCCCTTGGACTGTCGCGCATCACCCGACGGAGGACACAGACACCACGCGTCCGTTCGGGATAAAAATCTCTATCAATCCGAACGGAAGCGTGGTTCCTGCCCCGCATGCCATACAAGCTATAAGCCGGCCTCGCCGGGTTGGCGTGCTTCGGCGGCCAGCTGGATGTCTCCCTCGGCGTAGAGCAGCCGGTGCAGCCCGGCAGCGAGCACACCTCCCACCAGGGGCGCCACGATGAACAGCCAGACCTGGCTCAGGGCCGTGCCGCCGACCACCAGCGCCGGGCCGAGGCTCCGGGCGGGGTTCACCGACGTGCCGGTGATCGGGATGCCGACGAGGTGGACCACGGTCAGGGTCAGCCCGATGGCGATCGCCGCCGTGGCGGCATTGGCTGTCGCCGAGGTCACTCGCAAGACGATGAAGACGAAGATGGCCGTCAGGATGACCTCGAGGGCGAAGGCGCCGCCCACGCCGATGCGGATCATTGACAGGCGGCCGTAGCCGTCGGCGCCCAGGCCGGTGACGGTCCTGTTGTAGAACGGCGAGGCGCTGAACGTTCCCCACAGCACGAGTGCGCCGACGATTCCGCCGGCGAACTGGGCGATCCAGTAGCCGACGGCCTCGATCAGCGGGATGCGGCCGGTGAGCAGGGCGCCGATGGTCACCGCCGGGTTGACGTGGCTGCCCGATACGGGGCCGATGAAGTACACCAGCGCAAGCAGTGTCAGGCCGAACGCCAGCGCGGTGGCGACCACCCCGGCCGCGACGCTGGTACCGGCGAACTTGAAGCCGAACATCAGGGTGGCCACCCCGCAGGCGACGTACACCAGGATCGCGGTGCCGAGAAATTCAACCGCAAGTTTCCGTATCATTCGCCATTTCTCCTTGTCGTCCGTCACGCCGCGATGACCGGGAGGCTCCGACCCTTCCATCCCGGCCACTCCGGCGCCTCACCCGATGAAGGTGACCCGTGCTGTCACCCGGACCTGCTGCCCCTGCCGCTAGGGTCTTGGGTTTCCGGCCAGGAACGAATTGACCAGGGCGGCGAAGCGAGTCCAGTCCTGGAACAGGAACGCGTGCCCGGCGTCGGGGTAGAGCACCAGCGTGGCGCCGGGGATGATGCGGGCGAGGGTGCGGTCATTGGCGACCGGGTCCAGCTGGTCGCTAGTGCCGTCAGCGATGAGCGTGGGCGCCGAGATCCGTGCGGTCTGGCGCCCTGCCGCGTCGCTGCCGGTCTGCCAGTCGGACATGGCGAGGCCCTGAATCCCTTTCGTGCCGGATGACGCCGCGGGAGCGGGCGGGTATTCCGCGATCGCTGCCTTGAATGCGTTCAGCGCGCTGGCCTGGTTAGCGGGGAAATCGCTGGCTGCCTGGCGGTCGGCTACCGGAGGTATGACCGCCTGTCCGCTGCCCGGGTAGGTGGCGCACAGCACCAGGCGGCGCACCTGCGCGGGATGCAGGACAGCCAGGGCCTGGGCGATCGTGCCGCCCATCGACCAGCCCAGCACGTCCGGCCTGCCCAGGCCGAGGGCGGTGATGAGCGCGCTGGTCTGATCAGCCATCGCGTCGACGGAAAACGGCTGGGGCAGTTCCTGGGTACGGCCGACGCCGGAGTTGTCGAACATCACCACCCGGTGGTGCAGGGCGAGCGCGTGCACCAGCCGGGGATCCCAGCCCTCCATCGTCCAGCCGTAACCCATGACCAGCACCAGCGGAGGCCCGCTGCCTATCACCCGGTACCCCACGGCGCCGAGCCTGGTATGAGCGACGCGTACTGGCGCCGACACGACAGACCGCGTGCCGGGGGCCAGGCTCTGCGACGAGCTGCACGCGGTCACCATCAGGATGGCCAAGCCCAAGGCGGGCAGATACCGGCGCATATCCATCACTTCCAACCGCCGGAACCCCTACCCGCGAGCCTGGCCCGAAACCCCGGATCGCGGAGAATACGGCCCATCCGGTCTTTCATCCCGTCCGGGGGATGGCACGCATCTGGGCGCGAGGTGGAATGGTGGCTTGGCGGCGAGCGGAGGCCGTATGAACCAAGTGGTGCGATTCCAGGAGACGCTGCGCAGGCTGGCGATGATCGATGAAGGCTTCGTCGAAGACCGGGCCGGGCTCGGGCTCGGGCTCAGCCTGGCCGGGACATCGGCCCTGCATCCCAAGATCGCGGCACTGCTGCAGCTCGGCGCATCGGTAGCCATCGGGGCGCCGTCGGTCTGCGTGGAGTGGAGCACTGGCCGGGCGCTGGCGGCCGGCGCGACCGACGAGGAGATCGCCGATACGTTGCTGGCAATCGCCCCGGTAAGCGGGCTCGGCCGGGTCGTCTGCGCCGCGCCCGACGTGGCGGCCGCGCTCGGGTATGACCTCGCGGCCGCGCTGGGCGACCCAGGCGATCCATGACGGCCCGCCCAGAACCGCAGCCGCTGCTGCTGCGGAACGGCCGCCTGCTCGACCCGGTGACCGGGACGTACGCCGAGGGGGACCTGCTCGCGGTGGACGGGCGGATCGCGGAGACCGGGCCGGGCGTGACGGCGCCCGCCGGTGCCGAGGTGCGTGACCTGCGCGGCGGGTTCGTGCTGCCGGGACTGATCGACGCGCATGTGCACGTCACGGCCATCACCGCGGATCTGGCGTCGCTGGGTACGACGTCGCCGTTCTATATCGGCGCCCACGCGGCGCGGATCATGGGCGGGATGCTGGATCGCGGGTTCACCGCGGTGCGCGACGTGGCGGGCGCCGACTACGGGATCGCGGCCGCGCAGGCCGACGGCGCGATCCGCGGGCCGCGGGTGTTTTTCGGCGGGCGCGCGCTCAGCCAGACGGGCGGGCACGGAGACGACCGCGGCCCGGGTGCGGACCCGCTGCCGGCCTGGAGCGGGTCAAGGATCGCCGACGGGATTGACGCGGTGCGCGCCGCGGCCCGCGACGAGCTGCGCAAGGGCAGCCATCACATCAAGGTGATGGCCTCCGGCGGTGTCGCCTCGCCGACCGACCGGATCGACTCCGTGCAGTACTCGATGGACGAGCTGCGCGCGGTGGTGGACGAGGCCCAGGCCGTCAACCGGTACGTATGCGCGCACGCCTACACCGCCCGTGCGGTCAACCGGGCGCTGGAGGCGGGGATCCGGTCGATCGAGCACGGGAACCTCATCGATGCCTCCAGCGTGTCGTTGCTCGTCGAGCGGGACGCGTTCCTGGTGCCGACCCTGGTGACGTACTGGGCGCTGAAGAAGGAAGGCAGGCAGTTCGGGCTGCCGGAAGGAAGCTGGCGGAAGGTGGACGAGGTGCTGGACGCGGGGCTGTCCGCGCTTGACCTCGCCTACCGGGGCGGGGTGCGGCTCGCCTACGGGACCGATCTGCTCGGCGGCATGCACCGGCATCAAAGCGAGGAGTTCCGCATCCGTGCCCAGGTGCAGCCGCCCATCGACATCGTCCGCGCCGCGACGTGCGCGGCGGCCGAGCTACTGCGCGCCGAAGGCCAGCTCGGGACCCTTGCGGCCGGCGCTCATGCGGACGTGATCGTGCTGGACGGCGATCCGCTGCAGGACATCGGGCTGCTCGCCGATCCAGCCGCGCACATGCCGCTGGTCATCCAGGCCGGTGCCGTGGTCCGGCAGCGCTGACAGGCAGTCGCCCGTGGCCCCCGTCAGCGCAGGTTCAGCATTCCACGACGTTGAGTGCGAGGCCGCCGCGTGCTGTTTCCTTGTACTTGTCCTTCATGTCGGCTCCGGTCTCACGCATCGTCTTGATCGCCTTGTCCAGGGAGACGTGATGGGTGCCGTCCTCGCGAATGGCCAGCCGGGCAGCGGTGATCGCTTTGACTGAGGCGACCGCGTTGCGCTCGATGCACGGAATCTGCACGAGGCCGCCGACCGGGTCGCAGGTGAGGCCGAGGTTGTGCTCGATCCCGATCTCCGCCGCGTTCTCGACCTGACGCGGGGTACCGCCGAGTACCTCGGCGAGCCCTCCGGCTGCCATGGAACAGGCCGATCCGACTTCGCCCTGGCAGCCCACCTCGGCGCCGCTGATCGAGGCGTTCTCTTTGAACAAGGTGCCGATTCCGGCGGCGACGAGCAGGAACCGGACGATTCCGTCCTCGTCGGCCCCGGGGACGAAGTCGCGGTAGTAGTGCAGGACGGCCGGGATGATGCCCGCCGCGCCGTTGGTCGGCGCCGTGACGACACGGCCTCCGGCGGCGTTCTCCTCATTCACGGCGAGGGCGTAGACAGTCACCCAGTCCACGGGCTCGGGGGCGCCGGCGTGGCCGGTTAGCTCGGTGAGCTGCCGGTGCAGTGCGCGGGCGCGCCGCCGTACCTTGAGGCCGCCGGGGAGGACGCCTTCTGCCCGGGTTCCTGCCTCGACGCATCGCTGCATGACTGCCCAGATCTCGAGCAGGCCGCTGCGCACCTCGGACTCGGGCCTGCGGGCGCACTCGTTGCGGAGCACGATGTCGCTGATCGCCAGCCCGGTGCGCTCGGCGTGCGCCAGCAGTTCCGCACCGGTGGTGAACGGGAAGGGAACGGGCACCGGATCAGGGATGAGGCCAGGTCCTTCGGCGAGTGACCGCGCGGCCTCGTCGACGATGAACCCGCCGCCGACGGAGTAGTAGGTGCCGCTGGCCAGCTGCGTGCCGTCATCGGCCACCGCGATGAATGTCATGGCGTTGGAGTGGAACTCCAGCCGCTTCCGCCGGTGCAGGACGACATCGCGGTCGGGGTCGAAGTCGATCTCGTGCGCTGCCAGGAGCGCCAGCCGGCCGGTCTGCTGGGTGTCCGTGAGCACCTGCTGCGCGTGCTGCGGGTCCACGGTGTCCGGCATCTGGCCGGACAGTCCCGCGACCACCGCCTTGACCGTGCCGTGACCGTGCCCGGTGGCGCCGAGGGAACCGAAAAGCTCCACCCGGACGGCCGCAGTGGCCGCGAGCTTGCCTTCGCGGTCCAGCCGGCGCGCGAACAGGCACGCGGCGCGCATGGGTCCCACCGTGTGCGAACTGGAGGGACCTACGCCGATCTTGAACAGGTCGAAGGCGCTGATGGTCACATCTCCGAGGCTAATGTAACGCGGACCACTCCCTGCACACCTTGCCAAGAGACTTAGGGTTGCCTAACCTTACCGGGTAACCCGGATCAACCACTGGAGGCTATGTGCTCGCCACACTCGTGATCTTCCTGCGCGAGGGCGTCGAGGCGAGCATGATCGTCGCCATATTGCTCGCGTACCTCAACCGCATCGGAAAGCGCGAGCATTTCCGCGACGTGTTCCTCGGTGTGGGCGCCGCGCTCCTGCTGGCCACGGCGACCGGAGCAGTGGTGTATACGACCGTCCGCTCCTACGACGGCACGCGCGGCCAGACGATCTTCGAGACAGTTACGTACCTGATCGCGGCGGTCGTGCTCACCTACATGACGTTCTGGATGCGCCGCCACGCCCGGTCGCTGTCCAGCGAGCTGCGATCCCGGGCGCAAGCGGCGCTGGACGGCAAGGCGAGATGGGGACTCGGGCTGCTGGCCTTCCAGGCGGTCGGCCGTGAAGGGCTGGAGACCGTGGTCTTCACCCTGGCGATTCTCTTTTCCACTTCGCCGGCTGGCGCCGTCAGCGGGGCGGCGATCGGACTGGCGGGGGCGCTGGTCATCGCGTGCGTCATCTACCGGCTGGGGCACAAGCTCAACCTGGGCAAGTTCTTCACCGTCATCGGCGTCCTGCTGATGGTCTTCGCGGCGGGATTGCTCGCCGACGCCGTCGAGAACCTGCAGGAGCTCGGCTGGCTGCCTGTGCTGGACCTGCCCCTGTGGCACTCCGGACGGCTGCTGTCGGAGAGCAGCGCGTTCGGCGACGTGATGCACAGTTTCTTCGGCTACAGCGACGCTCCCACCGCGTTGCAGCTGCTGGTGTACGTCGGGTATCTGGTGATCGCCGTCGCCGCGTACCTGGGCCTGGGGGCCGGGCTCCGGTCGCGGCGCAAGGCCGCGCAGGCCGTCTCCGGGGCACAGTCGCCGGCCCCGCGGGATGGAGAAGGGCGGAGCCATGACGCAGTCAGCGGGCCGGCCCGATCCCGTTGAGGCGATGATGGCGTCCGACGCCGCGTCACGGATGCTTGGCATAGAGCTGGCCGATTACGGGCCGGGCTGGGCCAGGACCCGGATGACGGTGCGGGACGACATGGTCAACGGGCACGGCATCTGTCACGGCGGTTTGATCTTCAGCCTCGCGGACACCGCGTTCGCCTGCGCCTGCAACAGCTGGGGTCCGGTCACCGTGGCTGCCGGGTGCGACATTGTCTTCGTCGCGCCGGCCAGCGGCGGCGATGTGCTCACCGCCGAGGCCCGCATGCGGTCCCGTTACGGCCGGAACGGCATCTATGACGTTACCGTCACGCATGGTGACCGTCTTGTCGCCGAGTTCCGCGGTCGCAGCCATCAGGTGCGGTAGCCGCACCGTCACGGCATGGATCGGGAGTCAGCCGCGTACGTTCGGAAAATCAAAACATCATCATCCCGAACGGACCCGGGCTGACTGCCTCTGGCCAGTAAGCGGCTCGGGTTCGAGGTCTCGAGGCGCTCAGCTGGTGAGGCCGGCGGGCCAGCCAGCAGGACATCCAGGCTCAGCGCCAGGATCCATGCCGGGAACAGCAACTCCACCCAGGGTGATATCCCGATGCCGATCAGCAGCACCACGGCACAGACGATCCCGGCTATCGTGAGCCACCGCGACACGATCTGCGTACGGCGCGCGATGGTCACGGTGGTAAGCGTGAACACCGCCGCCATCCGCATCGCGTACACGTTCAGCAGGCCGTTGGTGATGTTGCGGCTGAGCGCCAAGGTGCCGGCTCCGGGCAGCTGGGATGACACAGCCGCGGCCGCGATGAGGGCGCCGCCGACGGCCGCGGCCACGAAGATCATGGCGACGAACAGCAGCCCGCTACCGAGGAACACGGTGGCGAAGAAGCGATCCTCGCGCTCGCCGATCCGGTCGCGCAGTACCCCGACGAACCACAAGAAGGCGATTCCGGCGAACGGCACCAGGTTCAGTGCGACGGCCACCGCGGCTCTCCGCCCGGAATCGCTCAGCCACTGGCCGCCAGCGCCCGGATGGGCCGGGGCAGAGATCCTGAGCAGGACCAGGGCAGTGATCATGAGCACGGAGAAGACGATCCCGGCGACCGCGGCCGCCCTAGGGGTTCTCAGCGAGCTCCCAGCCCGCAGCGGACCCTCGTCCAAAACGCCTCCGGTCATGAGACCTCCTCCCGCCTGGCCGCCACGCACGGAATGCCTGCTGGCTAGTTAAGAGCACTCCGGGTCATTTCCGATCATCCTGCGCGGGTGAAACCGCAGGCACCGGCCAGCGGTCACGGCGTGAAGTAGCCGGTGTTCAGGCCTTGGGTGACTGAATCGATGGGTTGCCCGCTGACGGTGATTGCGCCCCGCCACGGCGTGCCCAGGGCGAACAGCAGGGCTAGGCTGAGCCCGATCACGCTCGCGAGACTGCCGGTCAGCAGCGCGGACCGCCGCCCGCTGCGCAGCGTAAGGGCGCTGGCATTCACGATCAACGCCACCCCGGCCAAGACCAGGACGACCACGTAAAAGACTGGCAGCTGATGAGAGGCCGCGGCCAGGCGGTCGCGACGATCACTGGTCAGGGCGTCCAGGGAGGCCAGCAGTTCGGTGCTCGCGGGTGTCCCGATGACGGTCCGTGCCGCCTGGGCCCGGACGGTGTTTTCCAGGTTCGCGAGGGCGTGCACGGTGGCGGGATCCTCGCCGTTGGCCGCGGCAACGCCGCTCCACTCATTGCTCCTGGTCGCTTGCAGGTAGTCAAGCAGGGCTGACTGGATCGGCGCGGTGTCGACTCCGGGGCTGGTCGCCGCCCAGGCCAGGCGGGATGCGTCGGCAGCCTCATTGCTCACGATCCCTTGCGCCGAGGCCAGGAAGCTGGCCTCGCTGGCCAGGGTGAGTCCCATGAACAGCGCGAACAGCGCACCGAGCGCGGCCATCAGCGGCGCCGCGATGGTATAGGCAGCCTCCCGCTCGGTGGCCGGCACCAGGCCGTGCGGTCCCAACCGCTGTGGCGCACCGACTTCCGACAGCGGATCGCGGTGTCACTATGGTTCCTGCCGACCATCTTCGCGGTCGCCGCGATCGTCGCCGCCAATCTCACTATCTGGCTCGACTCCCAGGTCGACGCTCCGATTGGCGTACGGCCAGACCTGGTCAGCGACCCGGGCAGTGCCGCTACCTTCGCCGGCGCCATCGCGGCCGCCACCCTGGCGTTCGTGGCCGTGGTGTTCGCCACCACGCTGGTGGCCATCCAGCTCGCCGCCAGCCAGTACTCGCCCAGGGCGGTGCGGATCTTCATCCGCTCCCGGATCACCCGGGTGACGCTCGGCTTGTTCCTGGCCACCTTTATCTTCTCCGTCATCATCCTGGTCAGCGACCGGGCGTCGGTACCCTCAGCCGCGCAGTTCGCGCCCATAGTGTCGGTGACGACCTTGCTGGCCCTGACCGTGGCCACGGTCTTCGGGTTCGTCGCCTACCTGCATGGCGTGGTGCGGCTCATGCGCGTCCAGTACCTGCTGGAAACGATCGCCACCGAGAGCCAGCCGGCCATCGAGGAGAACTTCCCGCCGGCGTCGGCCTACGTAGACGCCGAGCCTCCGCTGGCAGATCCCTCGCCGCGCCGTCTGTGCTACACCGGGCCCACCGGGGTCATCACGGCTACCGACCTGCACGGCCTGGTCGAATTGTGCCGGCAGAACCAGTGCTGGCTCGAGCTGACCGTTGGAGTGGGCGAATACCTGGGGCACGGCACCCCCGTCGCGCTGGTGCACGGCGGGGACCTGCGCGAGGGTGATGTCACCAGGTTCTTCCTCATTCGCGGCGAGCGCACGTTCGTGCAAGATCCGGCGTTCGGCTTCCGGCAGCTTGCCGATGTCGCGATCCGCGCGCTGTCTCCGGCCGTCAACGATCCCACGACAGGGGTTCAGGCCATCGATCGCATCGGCGACCTTCTCGCCCTCACCGGCAGCAGGCCCGACCCGACCGGCCTGCGGGTGGATGCCAGCGGCACGGTGCGGGTCAAGCGCAAGCTGCGGAACTTCGACGCCATGCTCGTGCTCGCGCTGACCGAGGTCATCCGTTACGGCGCCGACGCGCCGCAGGTGGTCCGGCGGCTGCGCGGGATGTTCGACGAACTCCAGTCCACGCTTCCCGCCGACCGGAAGGCCGCGATCGGCCGCCAGCGAAGCCTGCTAGAAGCCGCGGCCGACGCCGCATTGCCCGCCCCGTTCACGGAAGTGGCCTCGGCCGCGGACCGGGAAGGCCTGGGCTGAGAACCGCGATCACCCGCCACGGATGATCCGTGGCGCCAATTCCCCCTTCTGACCTTGGACGTCACTCATGATCCTCGCTGTTCCGCGGATCCTTCCCGTGCAGACGGCGGATCTCCAGGACTTGAATCCCGAATTCCTCGAGCCTCGCGAGCAGCCCGGTGAGAGCCGCCTGGTCTTGGATCGGGCCGTGCACGACGGTTTCGACCGGCTCCACCGACGCGCTGAGCCGGTCGAAGTCAAGCAGCGCCTCGGGCGGGAGAGTACCCGACACCCGGATTTCGTAGTATGACGATGGCACCCCAGCCCCTAGTATGTCGAAATCACAGCTGGCAGGACGCCACGGTCCCGCTTCACCGGCCGCCACGCCCCATGCATAGCGGGTGAGATCGCGGCGCGCCGTCTTGCGTTGGTGGTTCTGCCCGCACGACGCAGCGGAAGCCCAGGTGCGAGGTGGAGGTGTCGACAGGCTGAGCCATCCGCGCGGCGGGGCGGTAGCGCCGGCAGTAGTTCGGCGCGCACAGATGCCTTACCGGGTCGGCGTCGATCCAGAACCCGC
The DNA here is from genome assembly GCF_049794275.1 of Trebonia sp. Lineage (NCBI taxonomy): Bacteria > Bacillati > Actinomycetota > Actinomycetes > Streptosporangiales > Treboniaceae > Trebonia > Trebonia sp. Next base: position 2,930 of record NZ_JBARCR010000340.1, on the reverse strand, counting down.
CCATAGTTGCCTTGTGTGCCGGGGCCTCCTCCGGATAATGCCCGTCCGAGCCCATCAGGAACGTGGCGCCCGGAATCCACGCCATGCCGTCCATCGCCGCTCCTATTGGCTGCCACCTCTGGGAGAGTGTGCTGTCATCAGTCAGCAGTTGTCCTCATCCGCTGCGGATGACACGTTGAGACCGGTATCAGATCGCCGGATCGTCCGTCCCTCTCCTCGGCCGTTTTCTCCTGATAGAGGCTGAGCACGAGCATGGAACGACAGACCGTGTATCAGCTCGCCTGAACCGGCCAGTCGGGTGTCTTACGCGTGTACTGGCGGGTGCCGGCCGCTCCAGGGCGCGGCCTCTTCGAGCTGGCTCGCGACCCGGATGAGCAGGTCCTCCCGCCCGTAGGCGGCGGCCAGCTGCACCCCGACCGGCAAGCCCTCGGGCGTGGTGTGCAGCGGGAGGCTGATGGCCGGCTGGCCCGTCATGTTGAACTGCGCGGTGTAGGGGATGAAGCTGATGATTCTTTCCCCTTCCTGCTGTGGCCCGGCAGCGGTGAACCAGCCCAGTTCGGGCGGGGGAGCGCCGAGGGTAGGGGTCAGCAGCAGGTCATGGTCGCGCCACCAGTCCGCCATCCGCCGTGCCCACATCCCCAGCCACATGCGGCTCTCCAGGTAGGGCACCGCCTTCAGCGCCTGGCCGGCCCGCCGGTATTCGGCGTTGCGCGGCTCGATCTCATCCTCGCTGATCGGGCGGCCGAGCAGCATCTCGAACGCCTGGAACGTCGCTTCGGCGTCGGCCGCGATGATGGTGTTGAAATGCCCGATGAATTCCTGCTCGAACATGGCCGCGGGCGCGGACTGGTCGACGTGGTGGCCGAGAGACTCCAGCAGCCGCGCTGTGCTGGCCACCGCGGCCCGGCACTGCGGATCGTCGAGAAAACCCTCCGCGCCCGGCCGGTCGAGCACCCCGATCCGCAGCCGGCCCGGATCGGCGCCGGCCTCCTGCGCCAGCGGGCGCGGCAGCGGCGGTGCGTAGTACGGCTCGCCCGGCATGCGCTTGCTGATCACGTCGAGCACACCGGCCGCGTCCCGCACCGTCCTGGTGACAGCCCCGTCGATCACGCCGCCGGCCCATGCCTCCCCGACCAGCGGGCCCTGGCTCACCCGGCCACGGGTCGGTTTGAGCCCGACCAGCCCGCACTCGCTGGCCGGGATGCGGATGGAGCCGCCGCCGTCGTTGGCGTGGGCAACCGACACCAGGCCGGCCGCCACCGCGGCGGCTGATCCCCCGGACGAGCCACCGGTCGAATGCCCCGGATTCCACGGGTTGCGCGCCGCGGGGAAGCTGCGCGGCTCGGTGGTCACCGTGGTGCCGAGCTCGGGCACGTTGGTGCGGCCGAGCGGGATGAAGCCGGCCGCCCGGAACTGCTCCGCGAGGTAGGACGTCACCGGCCATGCCATCGCGCGCAGCGGCCCGACACCGAATGCCGTGGGCTCACCGGCGACCATGCAGCCCAGGTCTTTGTACAGGATCGGCACGCCGCGGAACGGGCCATCGGGCAGGTCGCCTTCGGCCTCCTGCCGAGCCGCGTCGAACCGGGTCCTGATCACCGCATCCAGCCGCGGGTTGACCGCTTCAATCGCCGCGATAGCCGCCGCTACCAGCTCTTTGGGGCTCACCTCGCCGCGGCGGACCAGATCGGCTTGTGCGGTGGCGTCCAGCCATGTCGTCTCGGCCATGCCGCCAACGTTACCCATGAGTCCTAACCGGCGCGATGGCGCTGATCATGGCCGGCCGCTGCGCGGGCAGGGCATGATGGGCAGATGGGTGCGCCCGGGTACGAGTCGTGGTTCGTCAGCGCTCGTGATCCTGGTTCGCCCCGGGCGCTGTGGATACGCCACACCCGCCATCGCCCTCGCCAGGGACCGGAGTCTGCTGCCCTCTGGTGCACCGTTATTGACCGTGACCTCGGCAAGCGGCCGGCCGTGCTCAAGCAGGTCTTCAGTGCCTTCCCGCCGGAGACTGCCGCCGGGCCAGGTCAGTTCCGCGGGCAGGCCGCGATGGGAGAGCACAGCGCGCACTGGGACCTGGCGATCACCGGCCGGCAGCCGCCGTTGCGACCGCTGCGCCCGCCGGTGCTGTACCGCGCGCCGCTGCCGCGCACCAAGCTTGCGGCGGTCGTCCCCGATGGCCAGGTCACCGGCATGCTCCAGGTGGACGGGCGCGAGGTCAGCGTGTCCGGGTGGCGGGGGACCGCCGGCCACAACTGGGGATCGGAGCATGCCGATTCGTGGGTCTGGCTGCACGCCGCCGACTTCGGCGCCGCGCCGGAGGCGTGGCTGGAACTCGTGCTCGCCAGGATCAGGGTCGGCCCGGCGCAGTCGCCCTGGACCGCGATGGGCGCGCTCGGTCTCGGCGGCGAGCGGATCGCGCTCGGGGGACTGGGCCGGCGGTCCAGGGTTGATGCCCGCCCTGGCCACCTCGCTGCCGACGTTTACGCGCCGGGAACCCGCCTCCGCCTGTCGGTGGCCCTCGCCGAGGACGACCGCGTGGCTGTGGCCTACGCCGACCCGCGTGGGGGAACCCGTGCCGTTACCCACGCCGCGCTGGTCAGCGTGGAGTTGATCATGCAACGTCCTGGGAATCGCGAGCTGACCCTGACCAGCAGTCGTGCGGCCTATGAGTACGGCGCTCGCCAGCCCGTGCCCGGGATCGTGCCGGAGTCGCTGCGCGAGGGGTGAGCCAGCTCCAGCGCAGCCTCAACCGGGAGTGCGCTCCTCGCACTCCCAGGGGGCACCGTGGCTGTTCAGGAGATCGAGGAATGGCTCGGGCGGCAGCGCCTCCGGGCCGAGGACGCCGGCGCCAGACCATGCGCCCGAGTCGAGCAGCTCGAGTGCCACCACCGGGTTGACCGCGGTTTGCCAGACCACGGCCTGCGAGC
>NZ_JBARCR010000339.1:0-5523 GCF_049794275.1 Trebonia sp. | reverse complement strand
GGCACGGCGGCGCCGTGCCAGAGGGCCGTCAAGGCGGTGGCTACCATCACGCGGACGCCGACGCCGATCGCGCGCTCGTCCACGTCGAAGGACGGCTGGTGCAGGTCGCCATCGGCGCCGCCCGGCGGCCTCGTGCCGAGCCTGGCGAGCGCGCCGGGCACGCAGTCCAGGTAATAGGCGAAGTCCTCGCCGCCGAGGCTCTGCTGGGTCGGCATCACCCCGTCAGGGCCGAGCACGCTCTCCGCCCCCGTCGCGAACATCGCGGCGCTGGCCGGCTCGTTCACCGTCGCGGGCACGTTGCGCTGATAGTTCAGCTCCACCGTCACGCGATAGGCGCCGGCCACCGACTTGACGAGCTCGCCGAACAGGGCCGGCGCCGCCTCCCAGGCCTCGTTGTCCAGGCAGCGGACGGTGCCTTCCGCGATGCCCTCGTCGGGAATCGCGTTCGCGGCCGAGCCCGCGCTTATCCGGCCCCACACCAGGCTGAGGCTGGACCGGGGATCGACCCGCCGGGACAGCATGGCAGGCAGCTCGGTCACGACCTTGCCGAGCGCGTACACCACGTCGGCGGTGAGGTGCGGGCGGGCGGTGTGCCCGCCAGGGCCGTGCACGCGCACCTTGATGTGGTCGCAGGCGGCGGTGATCGCCCCGGACCTGATGCCCAGCTTGCCGACGTCAAGCCGGGGGTCGCAGTGCACCGCGAAGATCCGGCCGACCGACGCCAGGCCGCCCGCGGCGATGACGTCCTTGGCCCCGGTGCTGCCCTCTTCGTCCGGCTGGAAGATCAGCCGGACCGGCCCGGGCAGCAGCCCGGCCCTGGCCTGCTCCGCGAGGAACAGGCCAGCCCCGAGGACCACGGTGGTGTGCACGTCGTGGCCGCACGCGTGGCAGGCGCCGGCGACCGTGGACCGGTACGGGACGTCTTTCTCGTCATCCATCGGCAGGGCATCGAGGTCGGCCCGCAGAGCCACCACCGTACGTTCTGGATAGGACGAATTTTCCGCAGCGGCGATATCGGCGAGCAGCCCGGTGCCCCCGGGAAGCACCACGGGGTCAAGGCCTGCCGCGGCCAGGCGCTCGGCGATGACGCGCGTGGTGCGGTGTTCCGCCCGCCCGGTCTCCGGGTGGGCGTGCAGGTCCCGGCGGAACGCGATCAGCCCCGGCCCGCGGGCCGCGAGAAACTCGTCCAGGCTGCGCCGGACATTACCCTCCATGACCGCCATCCCCGCGAAGGACGAAGCGGTCCTCCGCGAATTCAGTGACGAGCGCGTCAACCACGCTGGTCAAGTCGGCATCAGCGGCGTGCGCGGCCCGCTGCCGTTCGCTCGAGGCGCCGTACTCCAGCACCTCGGACGCGACCGCGAGCTCCTCAACACAGCCGAGCCGCCATGCTACCGGCTCCAGGTCACGGAGTAGCTCAAATACCTCGTCACGGAGCGGTGCGGTCGCGCCAGAAGCGTCGGTGATCACGACGGCGTCCAGTCCGTACCTGGTGGCACGCCACTTGTTGTCCCTGGTCACCCACGACGGCCTGCTCGGCAGCTGATAGCCGCGGTCGAGCTGGGCATCGAAGAGCTGAACGAGGCACTGCACGATCGCGGCGAGCATGCCGACCTCGCGGAACGTCGGAACCGCGTCGGCGATCCTGGTCTCGATCGTGCCGAAGTCCGGGTGCGGCCTGACGTCCCACCACACCTCCTTGATGGTGCGGATAGTGCCCGCGCGGAGCTGGGTGTCCATGTAGTCCTCGAAGCTCTTCCAGTCCGGCAGGCCGGGCGGCGGGCCGGTGTTCGGCAGCGCGCCGAACACGACTGAACGGCACGAGGCGAGGCCGGTGTCGATGCCGGACCAGTACGGGCTCGACGCGGTCAGCCCCAGCAGATGCGGCAGGTAGACGGCGAGCGCGTTGACGATCGGCATCGCCCGGTCGGCGTCCCGCAGCCCGATGTGCACGTGCGTCGCCATCGTCTGGAGCCTGCGGGCGGGCCACTGGATCTGCTCGACGAGCTCGGAGTACCGCTGGCTGGGCGCCATCTTGGCGTCCCGCCAGTCGCTCAACGGGTGCGTGCCGGCGCCGGCCAGCACGATGCCGTGCGGTTCCGCGGTGCGCTGCAGTTCCTTGATCGTCATGGCGAGGTCGGCCTTGGCCTCGGCGACCGTACCGCAGATCCCCGTCACCACCTCGACGGTGGACTGCATCAGCTCGTGGCGCATCTTCGGGTGCTCGCCGCTCTCCTCCAAGCCGCGCAGGCCGGCCAGCACCAGGCCGGCGTCCTGCCGCAGCAGGCGCGTCTGCGCGTCGATGAGCTGCACTTCCCATTCGATGCCGAGCGTCGGGCCTGACGAGGGGGTCCAGGCAATCGCCACGGCAAACCTCCAGGTAGCGTCAAAATTAGAGAGACGCCAGAAAACTGGGCGTCCCCAGTTACGATTTCCCGCCACCCGAAATTGAATCCTCGCTACGGCACGTCCGGCGGCTGGTAGACACCCCACACCGCGCGCAGCGCGTCGCAGACCTCACCCAGGGTGGCATTGGAACGGAGCGCGTCCCTAATCGGCGGCAGGACGTTATCCGGGCCTTCCGCGACCGCCTTGACCGTGTCGAGGTGCTTGGTCACGGCCCGCTGGTCGCGGTCTTCCCGCAGCCGCGCCAGCCTGTCCGCCTGGGCCTGCTCGATCCGCGGATCGACGCGCAGCGGCTCATACGGCTCCTCGTCGTCCGCGGTGAACTTGTTCACCCCGACGATCACCCGGGTGCCCTCGTCGGTCTGTTTCGCCACCTCGTAGGCGGAGCGCTCGATCTCGGACTTCTGGAAGCCCTGCTCGATGGCGGCGAGCGCGCCGCCCATCTCGGCGATCCGCTCCATCAGCTCCGCGGCCGCCGCCTCGATGTCGTCGGTCATCGACTCGACAGCCCACGAGCCGGCGAACGGGTCCACGGTCTTGGTCAGGTCGGTCTCGGCCTGGATCACCTGCTGCGTCCGCAGCGCCAGCCGGGCCGCCTTCTCGCTCGGCAGCGCGATCGCCTCGTCATAGGAGTTCGTGTGCAGCGACTGGGTGCCGCCGAAGACCGCGGCGAGCGCCTGGATCGTCACCCGGGACAGGTTGACTTCCTTCTGCTGCGCGGTGAGCTGCACGCCCGCGGTCTGCGTGTGAAAGCGCAGCATCTGCGACCTGGGGTCCTCGGCCCGGAACTCGTCCTTCATCATCCGTGCCCACATGCGGCGGGCCGCACGGAACTTCGCCACCTCCTCGAGCAGCGTCGTCCTGGCGACGAAGAAGAAGGACAGCCGCGGGGCGAAGTCGTCGACCTTGAGGCCGGCCTGCAGCGCGGCGTTGACGTATTCCCTCGCGTTGGCCAGCGTGAACGCGATCTCCTGCACGGGCGTGGCGCCGGCCTCCGCCATGTGGTAGCCGGAGATGGAGATCGTGTTCCATCTCGGCAGCTCGCTCCGGCAGTAGGCGAACGTGTCGGCCACCAGCCGCAGGCTGGGCCGCGGCGGGTAAATGTAGGTCCCGCGCGCGATGTACTCCTTCAGGATGTCGTTCTGGATGGTGCCGCTGAGCTTCCTGGTATCCGTGCCCTGCTCCTCCGCGGCCGCCTGGTACATCAGCAGCAGCACCGCGGCGGGCGCGTTGATCGTCATCGACGTGGACACCTCGCCGAGCGGAATCCCGTCGAACAAGGTCCGCATGTCCTGCAGGCTGTCGATCGCGACGCCTACCTTGCCGACCTCGCCGTGGCTCACCGCGGCGTCGGAGTCGTATCCCATCTGGGTGGGCAGATCGAAGGCGACCGACAGGCCGGTGGTGCCGTTGTGGATCAGCTGGTGATACCTGCGGTTGGACTCGGCCGCCGTCGAGAAGCCGGCGTACTGGCGGATCGTCCACGGACGTTTCGTGTACATGGCCGGGTAGACGCCGCGGGTGAACGGATACTGGCCTGGCTCGCCTAGCCGGGCGGCCGGGTCGAACCCCGGCCTGGTGTCCTGGTCGTAAACCGGGTCAATGGGCAGGCCAGACTCAGACAGTTCCATGCGCTTCAGGTTACGCCGGGGTAAGCGGGGCCCCGGCCCCCGTCCGGCCGGCGTCAGGCGGCGGGCGGCAGGCCGCAGCGGTCCCGCACCACGGCCATCGTTCCCCCGGCGATCTCGCGGGCCCGGCGGCCGCCGTCGAGCAGCACCGCGTCCAGCGCGGCCGGGTCGCCGAGGATCTTCGCGGTCCGCTCCCTGATCGGGGCGAAGGTGCCCACGACGAGCTCACCGAGGTCCTTCTTGAACTTGCCGTAGCCGGAGTCGCCGTAGGCGGCGGAGATTTCCTCGATCTTCTGACCGGACAGCGCCGAGTAGATGCGCAGCAGGTTGGTGACGCCGGGCTTGGCCACCTCGTCCGCGCGCACCACCGACTCGGCGTCGGTCACGGCGCGGTTGATCTTGCGGCGGATCGCGTCGGGCTCGTCGAGCAGGTCGATGATGCCCTGCGGAGACGAGGACGACTTGCTCATCTTGCTCGCCGGGTCCTGGAGGTCGGTGATCTTCGCCACCGTGGGCAGGATGTACGGCGCGGGCACGGTGAAGGTCTCGCCGAAGCGGTGGTTGAACCGCTGCGCGAGCGTCCTCGACAACTCAAGGTGCTGCCGCTGGTCCTCGCCCACCGGCACCTCGTCGGCCTGGTACAGCAGGATGTCGGCGGCCTGCAGGACCGGGTACGTGAACAGCCCGACGGAAGCCTGGTCGGCGCCGCCGCGCGCGGACTTGTCCTTGAACTGGGTCATCCGGTTCGCCTCGCCGAAGCCGGTGATGCAGCCGAGCACCCAGTTGAGTTCGGCGTGCTCGGGCGCCTGGCTCTGCACGAACAGGATGCACCGCTCCGGGTCCAGGCCCGCGGCGATCAGCTGGGCGGCGGCCACCCGGGTACGGCGGCGCAGCGCGGCCGGGTCGTAAGGGACCGTGATCGCGTGCAGGTCCACCACGCAGTAGATGGCGTCACGGGTCTCCTGCAGGTCCACCCACTGGCGGACGGCGCCGAGGTAGTTGCCCAGGTGGAACGAATCGGCGGTCGGCTGGATGCCGGAGAATACGCGACGTGAACCCATGGGCACGAAGTCTAACGGGGCCTCGTGCCTGGCGGAGTGACGACAACCTCGACCCGCTGGAACTCCTTCAGGTCGGTGTACCCGGCGGTCGCCATCGTGCGGCGGAGCGCTCCCATCAGGTTCATCGAGCCGTCGGGCACGGTGGACGGGCCGTGCAGGATCTGCTCCATGGTGCCGATCGTGCCGACGTTGACGCGGGCGCCGCGCGGCAGCTCCGGGTGGTTGGCCTCGCTCCCCCAGTGGTAGCCGTGGCCGGGCGCCTGCGCGGCCCTGGCCAGCGGCGAGCCGACCATGACGGCGTCGCTGCCCAGCGCGAGGGCCTTGGCGATGTCGCCGCTGAGGGTCATCGAGCCGTCGGCGATCACGTGCACGTACCGTCCGCCGGACTCGTCGAGGTAGTCGCGGCGGGCTGCCGCGACGTCCGCGAC
>NZ_JBARCR010000338.1:0-2393 GCF_049794275.1 Trebonia sp. | reverse complement strand
ATGAGTTCCGCCGTCTGGTTCGTCATGGGCTAATACTCACCGCATCAGTGATCACTTGCCACCGATCCCGCCATAACGTGACATCACGTATATCTAAGGTTGCTCAGATGAGCGGTCGCCATTCGCGTCGCATTCTTCGCCAGCGGCCACAGCAGGCCCTCCGCGAGCCCGGAATCCAGTGGTAGCAGGGGTTGTCGTGCGTGTCCTGGCGGCTTACGCGAGGAGCGTATCCAGTTAGATGCGGGTTCTCCCGCGAATTCGGAAAGCGCGCGTATTCGGCATTTCCGGCACTGATTCCGTCTTGCTAGTTACCGTTCTGGCCCGTTTAGGCCGGTCATACAGGCCTACTTGTGAGTAGCCCCTGGAATTCAGGGCCCCAGCCTGGCAACTATCCACCATCTTCCGGTCCCCGGTCCCGGGCCGCTGATAACAGTAAGAAGCGCTCGGCGCGCGACGATGACCGTTCAGGTAGGTTCGCGACCTCGGGCTTGGATCTCCCGGTTGCCCTGGGGTAGTGCAGCGGCATGGCGGACGCCGATGGCCCGGTCAGCGAGGCCCGAACTATGTGGCTAGGTGTGGTGTCACTGTGCCTGGTGCAGTTCATTGACGTTCTCGGCGTGACCGTCATGGTGACGGCCCTGCCAGCCATGCTGTCGGACCTGCGTGCGTCGCCGGATGCGGCCAGCTTGATCTCTACTGGCTATGCCATGTTCTTCGGCGGGTTGCTGATGTTTGGTGCGCGGCTGGGGGACCGGTTTGGTCACCGGCGGATCATCTTCACGGGCCTGGCGATCTTCGCCGTGGCTGCTGTCGCGGGTGCGACGGCTTCGTCAGTAGTGGTGCTGACGGCCGCCAGGTGCCTCCAAGGTGCGGCTGCGGCAATGTCGGTACCGTCGGCGTTGCGGCTGCTGACCACGATCACCGCTGATGGGCCTCAGCGCGAGCGGGCAATCGCAGGCTGGAGCGCATCCGGAGCTGCCGCAGGCGCGAGTGGCTTTGTTGTCGGCGGGGTTGTGACCTATCTGGTCGGCTGGCGGGCAGTGTTCTGGGTCTACGTCGCCGTGGCGGTGCTGCTGGCCGTGGCCATCAGGCGATCCGTGCCGCGAGATCAACGTGCTGACGCGTCGGTCCGATTGAGTGTGCCTAGCGTTATCGCCTTCACCACCGCCGTGATGGCGTTCGTCGTCGCGACGACGCTGCTGCCTCAACCCGGCCGGGCGGCGCTGGGTGGCGCGCTGCTGGCGGTTGCAGTTGTCCTGGCCGGCGTATTCATCATCGTGGACCGGCGCTCCGCGGCGCCGTTGCTGCCCAGGGCAGTACTTGGTATGCGCCCGTTGCGACAGGGTGCGGCCGGTGGGCTGCTGAACACGTTGACGACCAGCTCGGCCATCACCTTGGCGACGCTGTACCTGCAAAACACCCTGGGGCACAGCCCGCTGGTGGCCGGGCTGATGCTCTTGCCGTTCAGCGTCGCCGTCATTGCCGGATCCGCCCTTGCCGCTCCGGCGCTGGTGCGGTGGGCGCCGCAGCGTCTGGTCTCGACCGGCCTAGCGGTCATCGCCGTCTGCGACGCCGCGCTCATTCCGGCGGCCAGCAGTACGTGGGCGCTGCCGGTGTGCGTCGCGGCCGGGGGCGCCGGTATCGGGCTATCCTCGGTCGCCACGACCAGGCTAGGCACCAGCGTCCCGATCGCCGTGCGAGGCACCGCCTCGGGAATCATCAACACCGCCGCGCAGCTGGGCACCGCCGTCGGCATCGCCGCGCTGCTGCTGCTCGCCACGCTGACGACCGGCATCCCCGAACCAGGATCATCGGCCCCGGCGATTGCGTGGGGAACCGCTGCGCTGATCGCCTGCACCGGCGCGGTGATCTTCGGCCTCAAAAGCCCGGGTCACGCAACTAGCTTCCGGCCTACTGCCGCTGATAGCGAGGCGAGGACCGCGGGGAAGGGATCACCCAACGCCTCGCCATGATGATGGATATTTGTGGACCCTCCGGTGTGCCGAACTATCCACTATCTTCCGGTCCCGGCCGAACTGCGGATAACAGCAAGATGCGGTCGGCCCGTGATTATCGTGGGTACTTGTGCGGCCTCTGGACGGCCTAACTACCCACGATCTCCTGGCAGCCAGCCCGAACGCCTGATAACAGCAAGAAGCGGGTCTTAGACGCCCGCCGATGCGGGCGTGCCGCGTTCCGCGGTCCACTTAGGGCGCGAAAGTACCCGAAATCTGTCCGGTATGCCCGGTTTGCTCGTCACTTTCGCGCCCTAAGTCAGCTCGGCGACCCGTCCACCGCTGATAACAGCAAGATGCGGCCGCAGGCCGCCGTGGGCGCCGCTACAGCAGGGTGAGCTGCTCGGACTGCGCGACCGCGGGCGCGGGAGCGGGCGC
>NZ_JBARCR010000337.1:0-9677 GCF_049794275.1 Trebonia sp. | reverse complement strand
GTGCCTCGATCGACCTGCTAGGGCATGACGGCTTGCTGCGGACAAGTTAGATACCTAATTCTCCGCCCGGTCCCTGGCTACTGTCTCTCATCCCGGGAACTTCCAGCCCAACGCCGGCGCCGCTCTCACGGGCAGGCACGGTACTGGTATTCCTGGGGTGCTGGTCGCCTGTCGGCACTCCGGGCAGGTCGGCGCCGTCCTCGACGTCGAACGCCAGGCCTTCCGGCCGCTCCGTGTTCTCCGAAGGGGTGACAGGCACAGGGTTAGGGGTCACTCCAGCGCTTTCCCGGTGCTGGTCAGTCATGGATCCACCCTTCGCTAGACCCGTCTGCTACCCCGCCCCGCCCGATCCAATCCGCGGCGGTCCCATGACGGCCGCACCAGTACGGACGCTGGGCGGCGGCCGGATCATCGTGACGTCCTCGGTCAGTGTCCGCAGGTCGCGGTCTTCGGGCACCGTTTGAATGCGGCCAGTAAGACGGCGGTCTCCGCAGGCACGTTCCTGCCGCACCCGATGCGTTCCCATCACCGTTCCCCCTTGGCCCTCGATGGGACGGGCTGCGAGCGGCGGCCGCGAGAGCTGCCCCGAACTAGATAGTCTGCATGCCTCCGGCGGTTCTCCTGTCGGCAGGCGCGTCCGGGCGGTAGGGGTGAGGAACCATGTCAGAAGTACCCCTGCGATTCGGCCACCACAGCGCCTGCAGCGCTGTCCGTCTGCCGAGCCAACTCGCCGTGGCAGTGCAGGTTAGATGACGCCAGCGATGGAGAGTTGCCTGCCATGGCGGATTCCTTTGCGGCTGCTTACTCCCCAGCCGGGGACGTGCGGCGTCAGGGCGGCTGGCTGCCGGACAGCCAGGATGACCTTGAGGCATGGCTGACCGGCCACCGGGAACGCGTAGCGGCCAAGGGTGAGGGGGTCGCGCTGCACCCCGTGCTCGCCGAGTTCCAGGCTCTGGTCGACAGCGATCCGGTGGTGCGCATGTACCTCAGCGAGATGATCGCCCAGGTGCCGCGGAACAGGCAGTACCGCAATCGGCACCTGGAAAGCGTGCCGCAGCTGCTGCAGCTGGTCAACGAAGTGCTGACGATGGCCCCGGAATACAACCAAGACGCGATGGTGGTCCTGCCGCTCGGCGCGATCCTCGACTGGACCATGGGCACGCCGGCCGGCTTCGCCGCCTTCCGCGACAGGCGGATCAACACGATGCTCAAGAAGGTCTTGGGCGTGTGGTGTGAGTTTCTCAGCAGCGGCGACTCCCGCTACGTCCTGAACGACTCGCCGTCTGGCTGGAAGGGCGAGGCCGCCAGGCGGGCCATCGGCATCGAGCAGTACCAGCACGATCCCGGGGACGAGTACTGGGGATTCACGTCGTGGAACGACTTCTTCACCCGGCGCCTGGCCGACGGCGCGCGCCCGGTCGCCTCGCCTGACGACGACAGCGTCATCGTCAGCGCGTGCGAGTCCACCCCGTACGGCCTGGCCGTGGGTGTCCAGCGCCAGGATCGGTTCTGGATCAAGAGCCAGCCGTATTCGCTGCAGGACATGCTGGCCAACGACGAGTGCGCGGATCATTTCATCGGCGGGACCGTCTACCAGGCTTTCCTGAGCGCGACCAACTACCACCGGTGGCACAGCCCGGTAGCCGGGACGATCGTGCGGGCCTTCGTCCAGGAAGGCACCTACTACTCCGAGCCTGACTCCGAAGGCGCCGACGCGGTCGAGCCCCGGTATTCACAGTCGTACCTGGCGCATGTCGCAGCGCGGGCGGTCATCCTGATCGAAGCCGACAATCCCGTCATCGGCTTGACAGCATTCGTGCCAGTCGGGATGAGCGAAGTATCGTCCTGCGTGATCGACCCGGCGATCCAGCCCGGCTACCACGTCGCCAAAGGCGAGGAACTCGGGTACTTCCAGTTCGGCGGCTCGACTCACTGCCTGGTCTTCCGGCCGGGCGCGATCGCTGACTTCTCCCTGACGGCGCTCCCGCAACCGCACAACCCGCACCCTCCCCTGGTACGAGTCCGCTCCAGGCTCGCCACCGCAGCGTCAGGCTGAACCCGCGGCCGTCAGCGGGCGTCGCCGACGAGCACCTGAGCCGCGATGCGGACCCGGAGGCTTTCCAGCTCGTCCGACTGCCGGGCCGCCCGCGCGAGGAACTCGTCCAGCTGCCCGGTGTCGAGCCTGCTGTCGTGCTCGGCGACGGCACGGAGGGTCCGCCATCCGGCGGCCTTGCCTTCAACGCCGAGCCGGAGCATCTCCGTCTCTTCGAGATCGCTGAGCGGAGACCGCGTGAGCAGGTGCCCGTTGAGCTTAAGGCGCCCGGCCTTCTCGCCGGCCCACGCCGCGAACATCTTGTAGCCGCGGACCTTGATCTGCAGGGTGGTCATGATCGTGATGAGGGCAGACCGGTCTGCCGCGATCTCGCTGACCAGCCTTTCCCGGACCGTGGCCGACTCGGATCCCGGCTCAGCGGAGGCAGCCATCCGCCGCACCAGCTCCAGGCCGACGGTGGCGCCGGCCAGGTGGTCGTTGAGGTAGACCCCGAGAAGGTCTTGTTCCGTGCGCTGTGTCGTTTTCGTAACCATCATCTACTCCTTCCCGCACGGAGCCGTCTATTCAGCTTCCGGGGTGAATCCACCCCTGGGCGAGCCGTTCCAGCCGATGCGGCCGGACGCCCCACGGAGCCAGCACGATGCCATCCGGCCGTACCGCGGGTGATGGCAGCGGTCGGCCGCGCTGCGCTGCGCGTACCAGCTCAGTGATCCGCACCTGGATGTTCCGGTAGAAGCGCCGCTGGGTCCAACGGCCAAACAGAAAGAAACCCAGCCGGACGATGGGGTTTCCGATGGGCGCGGGCCGCGAGTATCCCGCGACGCGGAACGCCACTTGTCCTGTCGTCAGGTGCTTGATCACCTCATAGCTGAGGCGGCCCTGCTCGAGGTGTCCCTCCAGCGTCTGGTAACACCAGCCCCACACGCGCTCCGGGCCGTCGCCAGCGTCCCGTTCTTCATCGATGACCCCGGTCACCCGGACGCCGAAGTAGAAGCGCAGGCCGAAGAATCGCCCCTCAAGGAGCATGTTCCGGCCGAGCAGCGCGCTGTCCCTGCGGTAGACGCCGCGCAGGATCCGCGCGTCGGCGAACTCGTACTCGCCGACCAGGTGGCATGCGGTCTCCCACAGCCCGCCGAGCTCAGGCGGACCAGGTCCCTCCCGGCCAAGCCGCGTGGTGCTGGAGTCGACGTGCCAGTGTCCCTCAGCAGCCTCGAAGCCGCTCTCTGGAGCGTGCGCCTGATCGTAGTTGACGCGCAGTCTAGACAGCTCATCAAGCGCGGCTACATCGTCGATCTGGCCAAGCAGCCGCTCGCGCACTACTCGGCGGCTTTCAATGAATCGCCCATCAGCCAGAACATTGGCGGCCACAGGCCGACGAACAGCGCCCGGCGTTCGGCGTTACCGCGCTCATCCTGGTCGACGGTCTTGGCCCGGATCCACAAGCCAATGCACAAGCCAATTGAGGCCATCGAGGTCGCGTAGAAGTGTGTGCTGTGCACCCCGGCCCTCCCCAGGGCTCCGCTCAACGTCATCGGTCATCCCCCCAGTCCTCGCCTGCGACCCCGCACCTGCGTCGCAGCAATGGCTGCCCGCTGTGTGACCATTTACGCATGACGACGGTAAGCCGCTCTGTCCGGCTGCGGACCGTCTTGGGCTGGCCGGTCGGGATCGCGGCAGTCAGCTGGCGCTACATGTGGCGCACGATTCCGCTGCACCGCTCCGAGGAAGCGGGCACGCGCGCGGACCTGCCCGGCCGCGTGTACGGTACCAGCGGGTTCGCGGACCGGCTGCAGCCGCTGGACGCGGGCGTTGGCCCGATGCTGCATCGCTCGTATGGGGTGCGGATCGCCGGAACCAGCATGGCTCCGTCAGCACTCATCGACCTGGTATCCGCCAGGCTGAACCAGGCTTCCCCCGAGATGGCGGTGTTTCGGAAGACTCGCGGCGCCCAGGGTAGCCTGCGGCAGGGCGATGAGTTCGTTGTCCGGATGCCTGGCCCGTGGGACGGGCCCGTGCGCGTGGTGCGCCGGGACGAGGCGTCCTTCAGGCTCGCGACGCTGGCCGGTCACCTGGAAGCAGGCGAGATCGAGTTCCGCGCCAAGCCGGACGGCGACGCCCTGCACTTCGAGATCGAGTCGTGGGCCAGGGCTGGCGACCGGCTGTCGGCTCTGCTGTACAACAAGCTGCGGCTGGCCAAGGAGATCCAGCTCAACATGTGGTCGCATTTCTGCATCCGCACGGCCCGGCTGGCTGGCGGGCGCCCGCAGGGTGGCATCACCATCAGGACCCGCTGGGTGCCCTGGGACTGACCTGCTGCTTTATGCCCGCTGGTGTTCCATCTCGGCTGCGACGGTAGCGCCAAGCTCGCTCCAGCTCTTGTCGAATTTGGCCAGGCCGTCGCGTTCGAGGTACGCGGTGACGTCATCGAAATCGATGCCCGCTGCCGCTAGCTGATCAAGGAAACTGCGGCTGCGGTCATAGCCTCCGGTCATAGTGTCGCCGCTGACTTGGCCGTGATCGGCGAAGGCTTCCAGCGTCGCGCCCGGCATGGTGTTGACGGTGCCCCGCGCGATCAGCCCGGCGACGTACTTGGTGTCTGGGTAGGCGGGGTTCTTGACTCCGGTGGAGGCCCACAGCGGCCGCTGCGGCCGCGCGCCGAGGCGGGCGAGTCGCTGCCAGCGCTCGCTGGCGGTCAGCTGCTCGTGGGCCTGGTAGGCCAGGCGGGCGTTGGCTATCGCGGCCGAGCCCTTCAGGGCGTCCGCCTCGGGCGTGCCGAGGCGGTCCAGGCGTGCATCGACCTCGGTGTCCACCCGGGAGATGAAGAAGGAGGCCACTGATCTGATCGCGGCGAGATCCAGGCCGACGGTGTGAGCCTGTTCCAGACCGCTGAGGTAGGCGTCCATGACAGCGCGGTACCGCTCCAGGGAGAAGATCAGCGTCACGTTGACGCTAATGCCCTGGCTGGTCGCCTCCGTGATCGCGGCCAGCCCTTCCTGGGTGGCGGGGATCTTGATGTAGAGGTTTTCCCTGTTCACTGTCGTCCACAGGAGGCGCGCCATCTCGGCGGTAGCCGCGGCGTCGTGGCTCAGCCGCGGGTCGACCTCGATGGACACGCACCCGTCAAGGCCGGCCGTCCGCACGTGCACCGGTGCCAGGATGTCGCACGCGGCGCGGACGTCGTCGGTGGTCACGATGAATACCGCTGTATCGACGTCCGCGTTGCCGGCGGCCAGGTCGGCCAGCTGCTCGTTGTATCGGTCGCCCCGGGAGAGGGCGGAGGCGAAAATCGTCGGGTTCGTGGTCACCCCGACGACGTGGCGGGCGGCGACGAGCGACCGCAGGCCGCCGCCGGCCAGCAGCTCGCGGGACAGGTCGTCCAGCCACACTGCCACCCCCGCAGCGGTCAGGTCGGCCAGCGGGTCATGTTCTGGGTGGTGAGTCATGTGCTTCCGTTCTGATGATCAGGAGGCTCAATTCGGCACTCGCAGCGCGGTGAGAACCGCCTACCGGGCCTTCGTGGGCTGGAAGAGCCTCTCAGCTTTGTGACTGCTTCTCTTTCTTCCGTAGCTTGCGGTCGTCCCGCAGTTGCGAGAAGGGCTCCTGCCCGGCTGGATGCCCGGCCGCCACGGCGCGGCCGCGCTCAAGCTCGGCGTTGAACTCGGCGCCGAGCAGGATGGCGACATTGGAGATCCACATCCAGATCAGGAAGATGATGACGCCGGCGAGGCTGCCGTAGACCTTGTTGTAGTGGCTGAAGTTGGCGATGTAGACGGCGAATAGAGCAGAGGCGACCAGCCATAGCACGACGGCGATGAAGCCGCCGGGGCTAACCCACTGGAAGCCGTGCTTGACGTTCGGGCTGGCCCAGAACAAGATGGCGAGGATCAGGCCAATAATGATCAGCAGCACCGGCCATTTGGCGATGTCCCAGACAGTGACCGCTGTCGAGCCGAGCCCGAGCACGTTCCCGACTTTCTGTGCCAGGCCGCCGGTCACGACCACGATGACGGCCGCCGCCACTAGCAAGATCATCGTCACCACGGTGACGCCCAGGCGGACCGGTGCGGTTTTCCAGATCGGTCGGCCCTCGGGCACGTCGTAAATGATGTTGGAGGCACGCATGAAGGCCGCGACGTAGTTGGAAGCCGACCACAGGGCGAGCACGATTCCAGCGATGCCCAGGATCCCGGAGGCTGCATGGCTGTGCTGGAGATTGGTGACATCGCTCATGATGATCGTCCGCACGGACGACGGCAGCGCCTTGCCCAGGTTAGTGATGAGCGGCTGGGTGGCCGACTTACCGAGAATGCCGAGCAGGGAGACTAGGACAAGAAGACCCGGGAAGATCGACTGGATGCCGAAATAGGTCAGCGCCGCCGCACGGTCCTGCAGGTCGTCGGCCTTATATTCCTTCAGGGCTCGCCTGGCAGCCGCGAGCCAGGACCCGCCGCTTAGATCTGTCGGGCCGTTCGGCGCATCGTCGGGGGCGCTGCTGTCCGTAGTCTGCGATCTGGCCATCCGCGATCACCCTCCTAACTTGTCGGCGTGGCGGTTGGATACGGCTGCCAGGGTGGTCAGTGGCGGCTGTCGGTTACGGTGTCGCGGGCTGCCCGTGCCTGATCCCGGACGTCGTGCGCCGAGCTGGCAGTCTCATCCTTGACGGCGGCGGTGGCGTCGGCCGCTGCGGCCTTGACCGACTCGGCTGCCTGCTTTGCCGAGTCCTGAAGGCCGGCCGCGGCGTCCTTGGCCGCGCCGGTGACGGCTGGCGCGGCGGTTTCCCTGACCTTCATCGCGGCACGCTCCTCGGCGCTGGTGGCCGGCAGAAGCGAGCCGGCGAGCCAGCCGACGCCTATCGCGATAAGGCCGACCGCCAGCGGGTTACCCGCCGCCTGACGGCGAAGGCGGTCTGGAGCCGCTGACGCCTTTTCGTGAACCTCCGATGCCTTTTCTCCCGCCGCGGAAGTCGTGCTGGAGACGGACTCTGACGCTGCACCCATGACCTTGTCCTTCACTCCGATTACGGCAGAACGTGCGCTGGCTGCCTTGCGTTTTGCGGCATGCGCCGGGTTGACCGTGTCGGCCAGCGTGTTGACGTCCTCGCTTAGGCTGATGCGGGTTTCCTCGATCTGCTCGCGAATCTGATCCGGATCGCTGGTCATGATGTGCCCTCGTTTCCTCTTATTGCGTCAGGAATCTTCTTCACCGTCTGCGCGGTCTGCGGGACGCCCGATACTGCGCTGATCTCCCGGCGCCCCATCAACCCGAGGATTGCCGCGGCGATTAGCCATATTGCCGCTACGATCAGCGCCGACCAGCCATGACCGGTGGCGTCGCCGATGCCCCACCAGGCGGCGACCGACGCGAAAAGCAACACCATGTAGCCGCTGATGCCTGCACCCGCCAGCATCCCGGCGCCCTTCCCGGCTCGGGTGGCTGACTGGCGGAGCTCGGCCTTGGCCAGCTCCACCTCCTGGCGTATGAGCGTGCTGAGATCCACGGCAACATCTGAGAACAGCTCGCCGACCGATGACCGCGAATCGGGCTGCGGCGGCAGGGTGGGATCGAATGGGCTGCTCACAGCGTGCCCTGACGGCCCGCCTGGTCATCAGTGACCAGGGGGCTCCGCTCGCCGTACGCCGGACCGGCCTCCCAGGCCGGATCACCGTCAGTTGGCGGCAGGCCGCTGGCCGGGCCAGAAAGGCCCGGCGTTTGGTCGCCGATGCCCGCAGCCGTTGCCGGTGGGTAGCTGTCCATGTCAGAGGGCAGGGCCGGCTGCCCGCTAAGCCGCTGCGTAGCTGCAGGCGCCGCAGCGGGATTATCGCTATTTGCGTCCTTAAGTCCTCGGGTGAGCCGGCCGGCCACGAGGCCCGCTCCCACCGCCAGGGCCAGGAATACCGCCGGCCTGCGGCGCGCGAAGGACTGCATCTCGTCCGCCACCTGGCTGGGCTTGCGGTCGTCCAGCCACTGCCCGGCATGACGGGCCCTCGAGGCCGCCTGACTCGCGAGGCTGGCGGCCATGCCGCCCTGGCCCGAGGCATCTGCCATCGAGCGGAGTTCATCACTGAGCGAAAACAGTTGATTCGCCAGCCGCTGCTGTCCCTGGGCCGCTTGCTCCTCCAGCTGGCCTTGAGCCTGGTGTAGCAGGTCCCTGCCCTGACGCCCGGCCTCCACCGCAACGCCCGAAGCCTGCTCCCGGGCAACGTCGGCCACGTGCTTTCCTGTCTGAATGCTGCTGTGACTCAGGTCGGTCGCCTGACTCTTAACGACGTCAGCCGTGCCCTGCTCCTCCGCCGATGCGGGTGGGAGCGGCTCGCCGCGCTGCGGCGGCGTAGATCCGGGCAGGTAATTGTCTGTCATCCGGGCTGTCTCCTCGATTGAGTGATTTGCGGCCGTCCGCGATCAGCGGCCCCGCGGCGGCGTCTGAGCCCGCTCGGGCCAGGTCCCCGTAAGCCGTCCGGCTGGCCCCCTCTACCCGCAGCCGGACGGCTTACGCATTAAACTTACATCAAAAGCTTCTCCGGGAAGCTTACGGCGTCCACTTAAAGGCATAGCCAGCCATCGTGCCCGGGGCAGCACCTCGGCCGCGAGGCCATCCACCGCCGGGGTTTCTCGCCCGTGTTGGAACCAGGATCAGGGAGATGGCACCGGCAGGAAAGATCAGGCAGACGGTCCTGGCAGGCAACGGCCGCGGTTTACGGCATCAATCCCGCCTGACATCCGGGTCGCCGGCCACGAACGCCGCAATGCGGTCAAGCATGTCTTCCAGGCCGCTTTCGAACTCCCGCTCCCACCGGTCTTGGGCGAGTCCCGCCGCTAGGCGGTGCACCGTCGGGAAACGCCTAGCGTCAATGCCGTCCGCGGGATCGAGCAGCTCGCGTGCGCTGTCGGCGTCCTGGAGTGCCTCTCGCTGCCCGGCAGAACGGGCGGGGCTCAGGCCGCCGATGACCGGATGGGCGGCTGCCTGCCCGGCGGATCCGCCGTCATCATCCGAAATAGTGTCGGTACCGGTGAAGGATCCGTCGCCCGGCTTCGGATCCCGTAGCGTCATGGCACTGGTTTCCAGCAGCAGGTAACCGAGCAGGAAGCCGTTGAACGTGCGGTAGGTGAACAGGACCTGCTCGTCGCTGAACCCCTCCCGGGCCAATCCGGTCAGCATCGCCTCGACCCAGCGCAGCGACCGAAGCGGCGGGTTCACCCACGGAGCCGCTGGCGGCCGGGTGGCAACCAGCGGGAAAGCATGGGGATGAGCCCGGGCGTAGCGGCGTACTCCGTGCGCTATACCGGCAAGGTACGGCCGCCACCCGTCCACCGGACGCAGCTGGACTTCCGGATCGTCGGCGAGCTCGTTGACGATCCGCTCCACCACCGCGTCGAACAGCTCATCACGGTCCTGGACGTACCTGTACAGCGACATCGAGCGAACCCCGAGCCGCGACGACACCGCCCGCATCGTCGCCGCTCCGATGCCCTGCTCATCCATCAGCTCCAGCGTGACCGTGACGATCCGGTCCAGCGACAGACCACGACCCGGCCGGCTACGGCGCCCGTGCCCGCCCTGTGCTCGTATCACCGGAACCTCACCTCATGACGACTGCTGTGATGTTAGCGGTTAGCCGCCATCGGA
>NZ_JBARCR010000336.1:0-1530 GCF_049794275.1 Trebonia sp. | reverse complement strand
CAGCCCCGCGCCGCCGATCCGGTCCGCGTCGTAGAGCTCGCTGTCCAGGGAGTCCATCAGCGTCCTGACGGAGTAGCCGGCGTTCAGCCAGCCGTCCGGGTCGGCGTGCAGCCCGAGGCTGCCCATTACGAACCTCCGGGCACGAACCAGGCCGCGAGCATCCGCTCGGTTTCCTCGTACGCCGCAGCGGTCCCGGACAGGTGCGTCGAGACGTGGTCGAGCTCGGACGCGAGCTTGCCGAGCGCCCCGCCGAGGGCCTCCGCGGCCCGCTCGAGCAGGCCGTCTGCGTTCAGCGGCGCCGGAGCACCTGGGATGCCCCCGGCGTGCCCCGATCCCTGGCTGAACGACTCCGCGGCTGCGCCGAGCTGGGACGCGCCCGCGCGCAGCGCATCGAGGTCCACCCCGATCTGAGTCAAAGCGCGCTCCCCTCGCCGGCGGCGGCGAGCGCGGCCAGGTCCCACGGCGGGCCGTCGGCGCCCCATCGGACATCCGGGCTCAGCGGCAGGTTGACCACGGGACCGGGCAGCCGCTGATCGCGCAGGTCGGCCATGAGCGCGTCGATCCGCACCGCGAGCCAGGGCTGGTGCTCGCCGCAGCACTCGACCAGCCGGTCGAGGTCGGTATAGGCGAGCACACAGCCCACGCCGCCTACCTGATGCAACAGGTAGGCGGGTCCCTGTCCGCCCGGCAGCGGGCAGGCGAGAACGAACAGGACGGCTTCGTCCATCAGGCCCACTGGCCGCGCAGCGCGTCCTCTTGCTCGTCGTACTGCTGGCCGGTGTTGCGCAGGCTCGCGCCGATCTCGTCCAGGCTGGCCTTGGTCTGCTGCTGCGTGGTCTTCCAGTTGTCATACGCGCTCTGGAACGCCGCGGCCGCTGGCCCGGTCCACGTTCCGGCAAGGTCCTGCATTTGCGCGTTGAGCACGGATAGCAGCGACTCGATCTCGCCAGCCGTCTGCTGAATAGAGGCCGCCTTGTCGGCGACGTCACCGGTCGACACACTCACGGTGTACGGCATGGCTTGATCCCCCTCCACAATGGCGAAACCGCTGCGTGGTCCCGCATTTTTAAGGTGACGCGCGGAAAGCAGGCCCGGATGACAACGGGCCGAACCGTAACGCAATCGAGACTTCAGCCCCCGGTGTCCCGGCGGCCACACCGAATTCTGCCGCCTCGTACCGCTGTGCCATCCGGCCAACCCCCGATCCCCGGACAAGGTCGGACAGTTCCACAGGGTTGGCGACCATGCGCACCGAAGCGCACCTTGTGCACGGCGTGACCATCTGTGACCGGTCACTTAGCCGCAGAAATGGTTATTTCGTGCGCAAGGTGAACGGGAGTGACCCCTGCTACTGAACGGGCAGTGCTCGGATCACGTCTGCTCCGGGCGATCACGCCCTACAGACGTTGAAGGGTGGGTCTACGGCGGCCGGGGGGCCCGGCGAGGACCTCAGCCGCGGCGCTCAGCATGATCACGAAGAAAAATCGTCCTATGCGCGCGATTTTCTTTCGTGATCATGAAATCAGCGGG
>NZ_JBARCR010000335.1:0-5401 GCF_049794275.1 Trebonia sp. | reverse complement strand
CCGTCATGCCTGCCGGCCTCGTCCCCGGCCGCTGGCCCGGCCCGCTGGCGGGCTGGCGCGACGCCGTCTTATCCGATGCTGACACGCCTGCATCCTTTCCGTGATGATCATCTAGATCGGTGATCAGCTGGAACCCGTTCGCGCGGCGGCGGTGAGGCCCTGGCCAGGCAGCCTGCGCGTACGCGGGTCCATGGCAACGCCCGCCTGGTTGCCACGGGCCCGCGGATGCCGCGATCCTGGCTTGCCCGGGGTCAGGGCCGGCGTGCGTCGTCCTGGCCTGGGGCGGGCCGGAACTGCCCGACGGGTGGCTCAGCTGGGTGGCCGGAGGCGCCGGTGAGCGCGGGATCGGGCGCGGCCTCCTCCGCGGCCGGGCTGGCTTCTAGATGCAGGTGCGGGATGACCGGTTCCATCCAGCGGGGCATCCACCGGGCGGACCTTATCTTGCAACACTTCGAGCATGACCCGCATGCGTCGCAGGACCATCAGCTGACGATGCGAAGGGCCAGCTGCGGGGCAGCCGTGCTGCACCAGCCGGGCGATCTGATGCCAGTCGAGGTGGTCGACGTGGATCTCGGCCAGCAGCGCCGGGATGCCGAGCCGGGTGAGCCGTGCCACTCGCCATGTGTGCACGAGCAGGTCGTCGTGGTCGACGGCCTCGTGGCCGGTGATGGCTGGTTCCATGGTCGTATCCCTTGGTGATGGATGGGGTGACGGCAGCCACAGTCGCTTTCTGTTGCGCGAAGGCCGGGTGCTATCACCCCGCCGGGGCGGCGGGGTGATAGCGAGATTTTCTTGTCAGCTGTCCTTGGCGTTAACCAGAGGGGAGGGTCCGGGCGCGGAGTCCTGGGCCTGGCTGGCCGCAGCCGTGAGCTGGTCGCGGGCCTGGAAGTACTCGGCGCCTTCGATGCTGATGCGGGGAAGGATCCGGCCGAGCCAGCGGGGCAGGTACCAGGCGTGCTTGCCCAGC
The DNA here is from genome assembly GCF_049794275.1 of Trebonia sp. Classification (NCBI taxonomy): domain Bacteria; kingdom Bacillati; phylum Actinomycetota; class Actinomycetes; order Streptosporangiales; family Treboniaceae; genus Trebonia; species Trebonia sp. The sequence continues at coordinate 4,434 of NZ_JBARCR010000335.1, read as the reverse complement.
ATGACCATCCGGGCGGGCACGAGCAGGCAGCGGACGATGGTGGCGTCCAAGATGACGGCAACAGCCAGGCCGATGCCGAACTGCTTGACGGTCGGGTCGCCGTTGAGGACGAAGCCGCCGAACACGAACACCATGATCGAGGCGGCAGCGGTGATCACGACGGCGCTGGTGACCAGCCCGGAGATGACCGAGCGGGTGTAGTCCTGGCCCTCGTCGACGTGCTCTTTGATCTGGCTGACCAGGAACACCTCGTAGTCCATCGACAGCCCGAACAAGACCGCGAACATGAACAGCGGCACGTAGGACACGACCGGCACCGCGCTGTCCAGGCCGATCAGGCCGTGTAGCCAGCCCCACTGGAACAGGGCGGTCAGCACGCCGTAGGCGGCGCCGATGGACAGCAGGTTCATCACCGCGGCCTGGACCGGGACCACCACTGTGCGGAACGCGAGCAGCAGCAGCACGAAGCTGAGCGCGATCACGACCAGGATCTGCAGCAGCAGCTTGCTGGCGATGACCGAGGCCAGATCCGCGTAGCCGGCGGTGGTGCCGCCGACGTAGGCAGTCATGTTCGTGCCCTTGTCGGCAGCCGGTATCACGCTGGAGCGCAACGTGCTGACCAGGTCGGCGGTGGCCTGGTCGGCCGGACCGGTGGTGGCGATCGCGTTGAAGTAGGCGGTGGTCCCGGCCTTGTCGATCTGGACCGGGGTGACCGCCGCGACCCCGTGGGTGGTCGAGACGTCATTTTGCAGCGTCTGCAGCCGCGGGTCGGTGGCGCGGGGGTCGCTGCCCTGGGAACCGGACGACCCGGACGAACTGCTCGAGCTGCTACTGGAAGAGGCTTGCGCGGGCGAGCCCAGCGACACCGCGATAATCAGCGGCCCGTTCACCCCTGGCCCGAAGTTCTGCGAGATCAGGTCATAGGCCCGGCGTTCAGTGGTCGAGGTGGACAGCGCGGCGACATCTTTTTGCCCCAGGTTCAGGGACAGCAGCGGGACCGCCAGCGGGATCAAGATGGCCAGGGCCGCGACCACGGCGATCACCGGGTGCCGGGCGACTCCTTCGGCCCACCGGGCCCACAGGCCCTTGTGCGGATGCGCTGGGTCACGGCGGCCGGGGTGGCGGCCGCGGACTCGCAGCGAGTTGATGCGCGGGCCGGTGATCGACAACATGGCGGGCAGCAGGGTCAGCGCGGCCAGGACCGCGACGATGACCGCGATCGCGGCCATTAGGCCCATGGTGGTCACCAGCGGGATATTGGCCACCGCCAGCGACACCAGCGCGATGGTCACCGTGCTGCCGGCGAATACGACCGCGCCGCCGGAGGTCGCCACCGCCCGGGCGATCGACTCGCGCAGGTCCAGGCCGTCGTTGAGGCCGCGCAAGTGCCGCGTCACGATGAACAGCGCGTAGTCGATCCCGACGCCGAGCCCGATCATGGTGGCCAGGGTCGGCGCGACCGTCGAGACGGTGATCGCGTGGCCGAGGATGGTGATGATCGACAGCGTGGAGGCCAGGGCCAGGATCGCGGTCAGGATCGGCAGGAGCATCGCCACCACCGTGCCGAAGGTGAGCGTGAGGATCACCATCGCGGCGATGATCCCGATCAGCTCGCTGATCTCGGTGGACGGCGTGGACACCTTCTGGCCGAGCTGGCCGCCGGTCTCTACCTGAATGCCGGCCGCCTCGGCGGGCTTGGCCGCGGCGTCGATGATGGTCTGGGCATCATCCTTCGACAGCTGCCCGGGATTGACCGACAAGGTCACCGACAGATACCCGGTCGCCTGGTCCTTGCTCAGCGCGGCGGCGCCCTGCGAGGTGAGCGGGTTGACCACCGAGGCCACGTCCGGTGCCTCGGCCACGTCGGCCGCCGCCTGGTTGACCGCGCTGGCGTACTTGGAGTCGGTCAGCTTCCCGTTGCTGACATGCAGCACGATCGGGCTGGTCCCGTTGGACTGATCGGGAAATGACTTGGCCAGCGCGTCGGTGGCGTGCTGGCTGCCGGTTCCCGGCAGCGTCAGATTGTCGTTGGTGTTGTCGCCCAGGCGATGAGACACCCCGACCAACGCGACCGCCGCCACCAGCCAGACTGTGAGGATCCAGAAGCGGTGCCGGGCGCAGAATCGCGCCAGCCCGTAAAGTGCACCTGTCATGACCGGCTCTTTCCTGTGCGATGGGTGAGGCGTTGCTGCGGCTGGCGGCCAAGGGCTGTGACCCGCAAACTCGCGGGCCGGATTAGGTAGCAGGCGGGCGCGCCGTGCGAGCGGGATTGCGGAGATCGGGTATTAGTGGGCATGGTCGTGCTCCAGACGGGATAGATGGATAGATGGTGGTGACGCCGATCACCAGGTCGCCTCAGGGACCGGCGGGAACGCCGGCCCGCATCCGCCGCGCTGGACCGCTTCTTCGGCGCTGCAGGCCGGCAGGACCCGCAGGCAGCCCGGGCCGGGCAAGAACGCCAGGAAGCGCTCCACCGCCTCCTGGCTGGCGGCTCGCACCACCAGCAGCAGCAGATGCTCCCCGTCGATGAGTGCCTCGGCCTCGATGGTGACGCCGTAACGGGCCGCGGTGGCGGCTGAGACCCGGGACAGCAGCAGCGGTCCGCTGCCCGGGGAAGCGGGGCACTGGCCGGTCGGGTGGCGGTGCTGGGCGACGAACAAAGCGATGGGAATCTCCTCCAATGAGCCGGCCGGGGTACCGGTCCGGCGCTGGTTGTGTGGACAGGCATCAGCCTGCGCACCCCGCGGGCGCGTGTACACGGACAAGGGCGGACAAACGACCCGGACAAACGCCGGGCCGACGCGGGCGAAAGGCTCAGGACCCGGCGCGTACCTGCGATCCGCTGATCACCGAACTGCGCGAGCTGCTGGCCGATATCGGCGACGAATAATCGCCGCGGCCGGGCACTACCCCTTGCCGGGAGCTTCCTGCGCCGCCCATGACGGGTTCACGGTGTCCGGCCGCGCGGGTTTTGCCTGGGCGGGGTGTCCGCGATCGCCCGGCGGAGCCGGTCGGCGTCTTTGTCCGCGCCCAGGCGTTCGAGGATGGCCAGTGCCTGGGCGAATTTAGCGTGCGCGGCGGCATGGTCTTGTTGCTGGCGGTCGAGCAGGCCGCAGGCGTGCAGCAGCCGGGCCTGGCCGTAGGGGAAGGGAATGGCCCGGGCGCGGTCCAGGCCCTCCTGGTAGGCGGCTCGGGCCAGGTCGTGGTGGCCGTCGCGCGCCAGGACCATCCCGTGCACTTCCAGCGCGCGGATGCCTTGTACCCAGGCTCCCATCCGGCGCGCATGGTCGACAGCGCGCCCGGCATACGCCCGGGCGCGGTCCAGGTCGTCTACCTCAAGGTGGGCCTGGGCCAGCACCGACAGGAGCTCGACAGGGGTGTCCCAGGTCAGGTCTTCGACGGCCGGGAGCGGGTGATCGGCGGTCACCGGATGCAGGCGGGTGACGGCGTCCTGGGGACGGCCATCCAGCAGGTCCAGGTCGGCAAGGTGGGTCAGCGCTGCCCACTCGACCGGGACGATCCGCAGGGACTGGGCGACCTGCAGGGAGCCTTCCAGGTAGGCCCGGGCCTGGTCCCAGGCGCCGTGCCAGATCAGGGCCGGGGCCAACAGTCCGACCCAGCGCACGGCCATGGGCGAGGAACTGGCGGCGAAGCACTCGAGGGCCCGGCCGACCAAGTGGCGGCCGCGGTCCCAGTCTCCGCGCACGTAGCAGACGCCGGCAAGCATCGCAGTGTGCATCGCGATGACAAGCTGATCGCTGTCCCGCTCGGCCGCGACCAGCATCCGCTCGCTCAGCGCGGCACACTGATCCACCGAACCCATGGCCAGGTAGGCAACGCTGAGCAGGGACGCGGCTTGGACGGCCCGCTCGTCGCCGGCTGCCGGCTCCGTCGGCAGGGCCGCCGCCATCAGCGCCGCGCCCTCCGCCAGCCGGCCCAGGTGGATCAGCGCGCCGCCCTCGACCCGGGTGCCGATGACTTGCATCTGGCTATTGTCGGCTGCCCGCCCGGCCTGGGTCAGCGACCGGCCCAGGGTCACCATCTTGGTGTACGAGCCCTCCGCGTACAGCAGCAACAACAACCCTTCCCACCAGGTCAAGGTGCCGGGTGAGGCCGCGCCGGGTGCCAGGGCCAAGTCGCCCTCGGCCATATCGGCCAGCTCGCCGAGGGCATCGTGGCTGGTGCCGCGGCGGTAGTGCGCGTTGGCCAGCCGACCAGCCAGCCGGGCCACGCCCTCGGCGTCGCCGGCCGCCCGGTACCCCGCCAGCGCCTCCTCCAGCGCGGTGATCGCCGCATCGTAGCGCCCGGTCCGGTACCAGGCCACTCCCTGCTTCTCGGTCACCGACGCCACCTCGGCGGGCCTGCCGGCCACCTCGAGCCGGGCGGCCGCGGCCGCGTAGAACTCCGCGGCGGCGGCGTAGGCCACCCGCTGCT
>NZ_JBARCR010000334.1:0-1822 GCF_049794275.1 Trebonia sp. | reverse complement strand
GCCGCCTGGGGCGCCAGACCCGCAGCGGCTGACGGCCGCCAGGGCGCGGCTCCTCTGGGCGGGCGCGCTCGTCGCCGCGGCGGTGGCGCTGTTCTGGTGCTACCTGCTCCAGTCGCGGACCGCGGCGGTGAACTCCGACGCCGCCGGGATGGTGCTGCAGGGCTGGGACATGATGCACGGCAACGTCCTGCTGCACGGCTGGTTCGTCGCCGACGTGTCGTTCTCCACGTTCGAGATCCCGATAGACGGCCTGGTCGCGGTGGTCCACGGCCTCGGCCCCGATGTCGCGCACATCACCGCCGCGATCGTCTACACGCTGCTCGTGCTCAGCGCCGCGCTGCTCGCCAGGGGAACCGCGCGCGGCGCCGAGGGCATCGTCCGGGCGGTCCTCGCCGGAGGCATCCTGGTGGCGCCCGGCTACATCCCGGGCACGCACGTCCTGCTGCTGGCCCCCGATCACACCGGCATCGGCGTGCCGATCTTGCTGACGCTGCTGTTCATCGACCGCGCGCGGGAACGCTGGTGGGCGGTCGCGGGGACGGTGCTGCTGCTGGTCTGGGCGCAGGTCGACGACCCGCTGGCTACGTACGCCGCGGCGGTGCCGATTGCGCTGGTCTGCCTGGTCCGGGCGGCCCTGCCATTGGTGCGGCGCCGGCGGCCCGGCTGGTACGACGCGGGGCTGGCGGCGGCCGCCGTCGTTTCCGTGGGCCTGACCAGGCTGGCGGTGCACGGTATCAGTGCGGCGGGCGGCTACCAGATGCACGCCCTGAAGGTGCGTCAGTCCATCCCGGTCTCCCTGTGGGGGCAGCAGGTCAAGCTGGCCGTGCAGAACGTGCTGATCTTGTTCGGCGCGGACTTCTGGGAGCAGCCGACCGCGATCAGGACGGCGATCGCGGTGCTGCACCTGGCCGGGTTCCTGCTCGCCCTCGCCGGGCTGCTGGCCGGCATCGCCTGCCTGTTCCGCAGCGCCGACCGCATCACGCAGGTGCTGACCGTCGGCACCCTGGTGGTGCTCGTGGCGGCCACGTTCGCGACGCACATGGTCCTGCTGCAGGGCGCGCACGATATCGCCGTCGTGCTGCCGTTCTGTGCGGTCCTCGCGGGCCGCACGGTCGGCTCCTGGCTGGCGCGCCGCCGGCTGCAGAGACTCGCGCTGACGCCGGTGCTCACCGCGGTGCTCGCCGGTTACCTGGCGGCTCTCGGCTGGGCAGCGGCGCAGCCGAAGCGGCAGGCCGAGACCCAGCAGCTCGCCGACTGGCTGGTGGCCCACCACCTGACCGACGGGCTCGCCAAGTACTGGGCGGCGTCCAGCACCACGCTGTCCAGCGGCGGGCAGGTCCTCGTCGTCCCCACCGCCGATCTCGGGAAACAGCCGTACACATGGGTCGCGAAGGGCAGCTGGTACGACCCCGCCGCCTCCCGCGCGACGTTCGTCGTGGCCGTCCCCGGACCGGGCAACGCGTACGCCTTCCCCGAGGCGGGCGTCCGGCAGACCTTCGGCAAGCCCGCGCGCGAGTACCGCGTCGGCCAGTACGTAATCATGGTCTGGGACAAGAACCTGCTGCTCCAGGTAAGCAAGCCGGGGCGGGCGTGAACGGGATGGTGCTTTGGTGCAGCGGGCCAGCCACGACTCCGTGACCGCCACGGCGGGAGCCGCGACCGATGCGGACCGGCGCGGTCCGCGCAGCTTCGCCGTCCGGCGGTCCGTGCTGGCCTGGGCGGGCGGCCTGCTGCTCGCCGCGGCCGCCCTGTTCACCTTGTACCTGCGCCAGTCGCTGGTCGGGCCGTTCAACGCTGACGGCGCCTCCACCATGCTTCAGGC
>NZ_JBARCR010000333.1:0-2331 GCF_049794275.1 Trebonia sp. | reverse complement strand
AGCTCGTCGGCCGCGCCGCGGCCAAGCGAGCAGCCGACCAGCAGCGACGTCGCCAGTGGCCAGGCTTCGCATCGGTCGACGAGCCCCGTCAGGACGCGTCGCTGCGCGGCGAGCTCCTCAGGCAGCGCCGCAAGCCAGGCGCGTCCCTCCATCGTTAGCGGTCCTCCAACTCGCCCCTATGCATTTCGACCACGTTAGTACCGACCATCTTCGGTCACCTTGCGGACCTTCTCGGCACGGCAGAAGATGCAGTACTCGTGACGCTGGCCGTCGTCGGGCTGGGGAGGATTCTTCATGCTGCAATCGACTGCTTTCGGGAGTTTCGCGCATGCTAAGGATCTCATGACAGTATCGATAGCATGATTGGCCGGATGCACCACGTGGTCCTCGACTGCCCGGACCCGCCTGCCCTCGCCACGTTCTATTCGTCACTGCTGGGACTGCCGGTGACGTATCAGGATGACGACTGGGTCGTGGTCGCGGTGAACGAAACGACTTCCGGCTTGGCATTCCAGCGCGCGCCCGGCAACCGCGCATCGACCTGGCCGGATCCGGAAGTGCCCCAGCAGATCCACCTCGACATCATGGTCGAAGACCCCGCGACTGCAGGCCCGCAGGTGCTTGCGATCGGCGCGGTAAAGCTCGACGGCCAGGATGTCTATGGCGACCCGGCAGGCCACCCGTTCTGCCTTATTCGCCGCCCGCGGTGGGCACCGCCCATTTCTGCGACCCCCTAACCCAAGCCGCGATTTGGCGTCAGACTGAGAAATGTGTCCCTTCAGAAGATGATGATCTCGCTACGAGATGTCTGTCTCACATAACGGTGGTGCGGTACACCCCGCAGCCCCAGTCCCTAGCGATCCGCGTGCCAACCAGCGCGAACGGACCCGCTTGGCCATCATGGAGGGCGCGCGCAAATTGCTGCGCGAAGGCAAAATCCCGTCGGTCGCCGACGCGGCCGAGGTGGCCCGGGTGTCGCGGGCAACTGCCTATCGCTACTTTCCAACGCAGAGCGCGCTGATCCAGGAGGCCGTCCAGACTGGACTCCCAACCACGTGGGAGCCAGACGAGCGACACGCCGATTTGACGGCGTTCGCTGACCGCGTGGAGCGCGCCATAGCGGAGATGCTGACGCTGACGCACGATAACGAGGCCGTTCTCCGCGGCGTCCTGCTCGTATCCCTCCAGCAATGGGCCACGATCCAGGCCGGCGACAAGCTTGAGGAGGAGTCGATCAGACGCGGCACCGGCCGCATCCCCGCGATCCAGGCTGCACTCGCCCCTTACCGGGGCACGCTCAGCCCGGCCGCATTGCGCCGCCTCACGATCGGCCTGTCCCTCATCGTCGGCGCTGAGTCCCTGGTTGTCCTGCGCGACATCTGGGGCCTCGAGGAAACCGAAGCCAAAGAGGTCGCCCGCTGGATCGCGCGCACGCTAACCCAGGCAACCGTCAACGCGATCGAATAAGAGCGGCAGGGCAGTTATCACGGGGCACGGAGCCGGTCCACGAGGGCGTCGGCCTGGGCCAGAGTGATCGGCATGCGGATCTCGGTGATCGGCACGGTCCGGCTCCCGCCTTCGAGGAACACGACCTGGTCGCGCATGCAGCCGCGGAGGTCGGGGTACCGCTGGACGATGGCGGCCTGGTCGTCAGGGGAGGGCTGCCACTGCTGCCGCGCCTGCGCCGTCTTGGCCTCGATCACCGGGGCGATGCGCTCTTCGTAGGCCTTCTGCATCCGCTTGCCGATACCCCGGCCGGCGAACTTGAAGGCCGCCCCAAGCACGGCGCCAGCGATTTCCTGGACCGGGTCGTCAAAGACGCCGTCTATCGTCGGGCCGCGTCGCTGGCTGTTGGGGTAATCCGGTCCTTGGTAGCCAGGAGCTGGGCCTGAGCTTTGGCCTTGGTAAGGCTGGTTGGGGAAGCCTGGTCCCTGGTAACTCTGGTACTGCTGGTCCGAGCTGGTGTCGGGCCTGTCCGAACCCTGATTACCAGGGCTCTGGTAAGGCTGGCTGGGGAAACCTGGTCCCTGGTAACTCTGGTACGGATGATCCGAGCTGGTGTCGGTGCTGTCCGAACTCTGGTTACTGGGGCCCTGGTTACCCGGGTCCTGGTTAGTAGGTGCCTGGTAACCCTGAGCCGGGTAGTCCGGATAGGTTCCCTGAGAGCCCGGGCCCGTTTGCTGGCCCGGATACCCCTGCTGCGTGGCGCCGCCTCGCGCACCGCCGCTCAGCATGTCGAAGAGTTCGGCGACTGTGCGCACGTCGGTGCCGCTGCCGCACTGCGGGCAGACCGACTGCCCCGTCCCGTAATTCACGCCCTCATTGTGCCTT
>NZ_JBARCR010000332.1:0-3489 GCF_049794275.1 Trebonia sp. | reverse complement strand
CCAAGGCCGTCAGGCTCGCCTCCAAGTACGCGCCGCTCGTCCCCGTGCTGGCCGACCTCATCGCCCGCCCGGACACTCCTCTCGCGCCGCATGTCAAGGTCCGCATCCTTGGCCAGCTGCGCACCGCTCAGAAACGCTTCGCGGCCATCGCCCCGCCGGCGGCCGCCGGGCCTTCAGCGTTAAGGCCAGCAGCCGACGGCGTCCCCCATTGCGGGATCCCTGGGCTGTCCGCCACTACACTGCGGGCATGACGGATGGACGAGGGCTGGCTCGTGACCCTTCCGGGCGCGATGCAACGCCCGAGCTGCGGGTGTCCGATCGGGACCGGGACCAGGTCGTGGAGATCCTTCAGGTGGCCGCGGGCGACGGTCGGCTCACCGCGGTCGAGTTGGACGAGCGCCTGGACGCTGCGCTGTCTGCCCGTACCACCGGCGACCTGGCCAGACTGACCGCTGACCTCCCCTTGGACGGTATGCCCCCGCAAGCCAAAGACCTGGTCCGGATCGACCAGCGTTTCGGCGATGTCACACGCAGCGGCCGCTGGCTGGTTCCCCGCCGCATGGAAATCCGGCTGATGTTCTGCGACGCGAAGCTCGACTTCACCGACGCTCTGATCACCCACAACACCCTGCACATTGATGTCGACCTGCGTATCGGGGGAAACCTGCTCCTGGTGACCAGACCAGGGATAGTGGTCGACACGGACGACCTGACGCGCAGCAGCGGCGACATCAAGATCCGCCCCGCATCCGGCCCCGGCACGCCGGTTGTCCTGCGTGTGCAGTTGGCCGGGCAGTCCCGCGGAGGCGACATTATCGCTCGACCCCCGCGGCGGAAGGTCTCGGAGCGGCTGCGCCGCGGGCCACAGAATACCGGCCGCTAAGCGTTTGGTCCGCACGTCGTCGTTCCCCGACCGAGCCGCTCGGACGGGGCGCACGTCCAACCGTAAATCGGGCGCTTGGGCGAACGCTTCCTTCCGTGTCAGCGAAGCGACCCCGGCGTGCGGGCGAACAGGATGCGGCGGTGCTGCTCAAAGCCACGTGACCCCAGAAGCTCTTTCGGGAGTCAGGCGGCTTTGAGTGGCGAGCCGTTGTAGGTCCACCGGTAGGGCTTGGCATCGTGTTCGTGGTAGGCGCCGCGGCCCTGCAACAGCGTCTGACCACCCACGCCCGGCGCTGGCCGCAGATCACCGAGATCAAGGTCCGTTGGCGGGCCGGCCGGATACGCCCACATCGACGCCGCCCTCGATAACGATGAGGGCGGCCTCCAGTTGTGCCGTCTCAAGGACACCGGCCACCCCGAACTGTGGGGCTTCGCGCTGTTCACCTACAGCAACGAACGCTACGAGGACAACGTCCTGCCCACCGGCCTACCGTTCGGCACCCCCGAAGACGCCCTGGATTGCGCCTGCAGGCCCTACCTCGGCGACCCTCCCTCCTGATCGATCAGACCCCGAAGGATCAACGCAGCGCTGCACTAGGCGCTGAGCGGCGCGCGGCGTGCGGACACCTTGCGGTGGGTGATTCGCCAGCCAGCAGTTGTTCGCTTGACGATGTCGTCATAGACGACGCTGCCACTGGATCCATCCGCCTGAATCCCGATGCCCTTGGAGCGCACGCTCACCACCTGGCTATCGACCTCGGTGAGGATGATATTCATGACGTGATGACCAACGGGGCTGCGATCACCCATGGCGATCGCAGCGTTGCGGATGGCGTCGATTCCCTGCAGGGTGCCCCTCTCGAAGTCCCCAAGGTCGTAGGTGACCTCGGGGGAGAAGAGGTCCTCTAGGCGATCGAGCTCGCCTGAATCCATGATGTGCCCGTGCAGGGCGATCAGCTCGCTGATCGCCAGCCGGTCCTCAGCCGACACCGCCATCCCGAACCATCCTTAGCTGACTCCGAACGCCCAAGTGATCATCCCGCGCGTTTGGCTCCTTGTTCGTGCGGCATCGGAGGATGCCGGTTCCCGTTGCTGGCCGTCGGCTTGCTTAGCGAAGCGGCGAGTGGTCACGGCTGCTCTGCGGCCGGCCTGCTGGTCAGCCCGGGCTCTGTTCCAGCGCGATGGCGTTGGCTGCCTCCCGGACGCCCTTGGTGGCCAGGTCGAGGACGAGCTTCTTGCCGGGGAGGTAGGGCAGTGTCTTGAGGGTCTGGTTCTGCAGCCAGATCTGCCGGCGAGTCTGCGGGATGAACCGCTTGGCGTTCCCGATCGCGATCTGCTGGTTACGGGCCACGAAGTCCCGCATCCGGCGCTGGTAGCCGGCGAATGCGGCGCCGTGGTCGCCGTCGGCGTTCTGCAGTTCCGCGGCCAGGACGTAGGCCCCGACCAGCGCGAGGCTGGTGCCCTGGCCCGACAGCGGCGAAGGGCAGTAGCCGGCGTCGCCGACCAGCGTCACCCGGCCGGCCGACCAGTTGTCCATGCGGACCTGACTGACGGAATCGAAGTAGAAGCCGGGGGCGTCGCGCATGGCCGCCAGCAGCCGCGGGATCTGCCACCCCTGCCCGGCGAACGCCGTCTCGAGCAGCTCCTGCTGCTGGCCGGTGTCGCGGTGGTCGTATTCGAGGGGCGGGGAGGCGAAGAAGAAGATGGCCCGCGCCTCGGTGTTGCCCCTGGCGCTGGTGACCGTGACCGACTTGCCAGGGGCGACGTGTATCAGCTGCCAGTAATCGAGTCCCAGGTCGTTGGGGACGGTGAAGACCGACAGGTACATGCCCAGGTACCGGGCGAACTGTGACTCAGGGCCGAAGGCGACGGCCCGGACCTTGGAGTGCAGCCCGTCGGCGCCGATCACCAGATCGAACGTGCGCGGTGCGGCCCGCTCAAAGGTGACCTCGACCGCTCCGGGGACCTCGGCCACCCCGGTGACCGAATCGCCGAAGATGTACTCGGCGCCGCTTCGGGCGGCCACATGCAAGATGTCGACAAGGTCGCCGCGGACTATCTCCACGTCAGCGGGGTCGACCACGCCGAAGGCCGCGTTCATGCTGGCCAGATGCTTTCCGGTGGCGGTGACGTACGTCATCCCGCGGGTGCGCGTGCGCGCCTGCCGCAGCGCGCCCAGGATCCCCGCTCGGCTGGCGACGCCGATCGCCGCGCCGCGGATGTCGACCGCCTGGCCCCCGTCGCGCGGTGCGGGTGCCCGTTCGACCACGGTCGGGCAGAAGCCGTGCCTGGACAGCCAGTATGCGAGTGTCAGGCCGGCCGGCCCTGCGCCGGAAATCAGTACATTCCCGCGCTGCGCCCGGGACAGCCCGGGTGCCCGGCCAGCTGCTGATGCTGGTGGGGACATGGGAACCTCCGTGTGTTCTGCCGGCTTTGCGGTCTTCGATGCCGAAGCGGGTCGTGCCGTGGACATACCTGTCTCCTTTAGCTTCTTGATGCGAAGGCCAGCGGCCCGCGGGCAGGTCTTCCCAGGACGGTTCTCGTGTTCTGGGTCCTGGCTCGACGGTCCCGCGTGGTTCACGCGGGCACTGGCGGTTTTCTCGGCTG
>NZ_JBARCR010000331.1:0-2102 GCF_049794275.1 Trebonia sp. | reverse complement strand
AGACCGCGGTCAGCCGCGGCATCCCGGCCCGCCAGGTGATCCAGCGGCATATCCTGCGCAACGCCGCCATCCCGATCACGACGATCACCGGGATCACGATCGCGTCGCTCATCGCGGTCGCCGCGGTCGTCGAGGTCGCGTTCAGCCTGAACGGGCTCGGCGCCTACCTGGTGCAGGCCGCGGAAACGAAGGACATCGCGGTCGTGCAGGGGATCTCGCTGCTGCTGGTCACCGCGTTCGTCGTGGTCAACTTGCTCGCAGATGTGATCTGCGCGGTGCTTGACCCACGGCTGGCGCTGGGAGGCAGGCCCCGGTGAGCACCGTCATGCTGGCCGAAGAGGCCTCCGCCTTCCGGCGGGGCCTGGCTCGGCTGCGCGCCACCGGCCCGGCCGGAATCGCCTCGGCGGCCGTCATCGCGGTCGCGGCGTTCACGGCCGTGTTCGGCCCGCTGCTCGCCCCGTATGACCCCGACCTGCCGAACCTGTCACTGTCCTGGGCCGGCCCGGCCGGCGGGCATCTGCTCGGGTCTGACGTCTACGGCCGCGACGTGCTGTCCCGGCTGCTGGCCGGCGCGCAATCCTCGATGCTCGGTCCGCTGGCGGTCGTCATGCTCAGCGTGACCACGGGTACGGTGCTCGCGGTCACCGCCGCCTGGCGCCGCGGCGTGAGCGACACCGCCATCTCCTCGGGCCTGAACATCCTGTTCGCGTTCCCCGGCATCCTGCTCGCCGTGCTCGCGGCGGCGGTCTTCGGGGCGGGCCTGCCCGCGGCGGCGATCGCGCTGTCCATCGCGTACCTGCCCTACGTCGCCCGGGTGCTGCGCGGCGCGGCACTGAGGGAGCGGAGTCAGCCCTATGTCGCGGCGCTGGAGGTGCAGGGGGCATCGGCCATCGCGATCTGCCTGCGGCACGTGGTCCCGAACATCGGGCCGCTGATCGTCGCCCAGGCCACGATCCTGTTCGGCTACGCCATGGTTGACCTGGCCGCCCTCTCCTACCTGGGCCTCGGAGTGCAGCCGCCCACCGCAAACTGGGGAGTCATGATCTCAGAAAACCAGGACGGTCTCCTGCTTGGCCACCCGCTGCCCGCCGGCGCCGCCGGCCTGTGCATCGTGACCGTGGTGATCGCGGTCAACCTGCTGGGCGAGCGGCTGTTCGAGCAGGCCCAGGCGGCCCGCGGATGAGCGACCCGGCCCTTGCGGGCACGCTGGCCTCCGCCGGGGCGGCAGCTGGCCCGCCGCTGCTGGAGGCGGTCGGCTTGACCGTGCTGCTGGAGGTGAACGGCGCCCGGCGCGCTGTCCTGCGGGATGTCTCGCTCGCGCTGCGTCCGGGCGAGGCAGTCGGCCTGGTCGGCGAGTCCGGATCGGGCAAGTCGATGACCGCCCGGGCCGTTGGCCGTCTGCTGCCGCCCGGCGCCGAGGTGCACGGCTCGATCCGGTTCGGCGGTACCGAAATCGGCCAGCTCGCCGGTGCGGATCTTCGCCGCTACCGCAGCCAGTTGGCGATGATCTTCCAGGACCCGCGAGCCCACATCAACCCGGTGCGGCGCATCGGGGACTTCATGACCGAGGCGCTGCGCACCAACCATGAGGTGCCGAAGGCGCAGGCGCGCCGCCGCGCGGTGGACATGCTCGCCCAGGTGGGCATCGAGGACGGGATCCGGCGACTCCAGCAGTACCCCCACCAGATGTCCGGCGGGATGCTGCAGCGGGTCATGATCGCCGCGGCTTTGCTCACCGAGCCCCGCCTGCTGCTGGCCGACGAGCCGACCACTGCGCTGGACGTCACCACCCAGGCCGAGGTCATGGCGATACTCGACGGCCTGCGGCGCCAGTCCGGGCTGGCCATGCTCTTCATCACCCACGACCTGGAGCTGGCCGCTGCTATCTGCGACCGCACGGCGGTGATGTACGCCGGGCAGATCGTCGAAGTCCGTGCCTCCTCGCTGCTGCACGGCGATCCCCTGCACCCCTACACCGCCGCGCTCGCCGCGGCCCGTCCGGACATCACGCAGACCACGCGCCGGCTGCGCGCCATCCCCGGCCGCCCGCTATCGGCGTTCGAGGCGCCCGCCGCGGAGTGTGCCTTCGCGCCCCGCTGCCC
>NZ_JBARCR010000330.1:0-3932 GCF_049794275.1 Trebonia sp. | reverse complement strand
GCCACGCTCGAGAAGCACGGCCGGATCAGCAATGACGAGCTCGCTGCACGCGTCGGTCTCTCGCCGTCGCCGTGCCTGCGGCGGGTTCGCCGACTGGAACAGACCGGAGTAATCCGCGGTTACCAGGCGCTGGTCGATCCCGCAGCGGTCGGTCGCGGTCTGCGGGTCTTCGCTGGCGTGCGGCTCATCCGGCACGCTCGCGCGGACGTTGTCGCCTTCGAACGAGCGGTGATCCGGCTGCCCGAGATTATTCACACCCACCACATCACCGGCAACTACGACTACCTGCTCCAAGTCGAGGTCGCCGATCTGCCCGCGTACGAGGACTTCCATGCCAACCGGCTGGCAACCCTGCCTAGCGTCGCCTCGGTCACCAGCTACGTGACGATGAAGACCCTCTCCCCCGTCCAAACTGGTGCTGCTGGCCCACCGGGATCAGCCCGAAGGCGCTTACGCATCGGTGCCTGGGCAAAGGGGTAGGAGCGCAGAAGGGGTGGCCAGGCAAGAGGCCCGGCCCGCTGAGACACGGGAGGACAGCGTGAGCGAATTCGGGGACCTCGAGAAGAAGGCGCAAGACTACGTCGAGGAGCATCCGGACCAGGCCGACAAGGGGATCAGCGAAGCGGCGGGTTTCGCCGAGCGCGAGACTGACCATCAGCACGACCAGCAGATCGATAGTGCTGTGTCCGCCGCGGAAAAGCACTTCGGCCAGAACCAGGATCAGAACCAGCAAGGCAGCCAGGACGACCAGAACCAGCAGGGCAACTAGCCGCTTGGGAACCGTCGGAGACGGCTGATAACCCAGAGGCCGCAGGTTCAGATCCTGCTCGCTACCAAGATCAGAGGCCGGTTCCCATAGAGGGGACCGGCCTCTGGGCATCGGCTGAACAGACGCCACCTGATCCGGCCCGGATACCGGCTCAGGGGCGCGGCCGAGAACCGAGGTGCCAGTCCACTCCGACCGTGCCCTGTGCAGCCGACACACCGCTACGGCCGCCGCCTCGGCCCCGCAGCACATACGCGATACCCACCGCGATGACGGCACCAGCCACCGGGCCGGCGAGATACGCCCACCACGAGGTCCAGTCACCCTTCACCAGGGCCGGACCGAGCGACCGAGCCGGGTTCATCGACGCCCCGCTGACCGGAGAGGCCCACAGCCCGGCGAGCGCGATATAGGAGCCCACCCCGATAGCAGCCAGCGGCCCGATCTGCTGAGCGCCCGATGCGGTGCCCAGGATCACGCTCACCAGCCCGGCAGTCAGGACCATTTCCCACAACATCGCGGCAGTCGTCGAGATACCGGTCCCTGGCAGGGTCAGCCCTGCGCTGCCCTGCTTGCCGAGAAACGCCCACAGCACCAACGTCGCCAAGGCGGCGCCTACGAACTGGGCGGCGATGTACGCCGGGACGCGCTTCCACGGGAAGTCGCCTCGTGCCGCGAAGGCCACACTCACCGCCGGGTTCAGGTGCGCACCGGAGACGGTCCCCATGAACAAGATGATGGCGGCCACCATTAGCGCCGGGGCCACCACCTTCGCCCCATAAGGGACTGCATTGCCCCCGAACCGGGCGCTGACCATGCCGCCGCCTACGGCGACCAGGACGAGGAAAAAGGTCCCGAGCAGCTCAGAGAATAGCCGCAGCCCTTCATACCTGTCGTTCCAGAAATCGAACTCGCTGGCAACCGAGTTCGGCTGCCCCATGGACCGCAAAGCGACCGCGGCATGGCGGACCTCGGCGCGACCGGGCTCCGGCGGCGGCGCTCCTTCATCTGGCTGGCTGGTCATCTTGTACCCCTTTCCAGCTCCCCCATGACACCGCGCAGGTGCAGGAACCTGGGTTCGGACCGCGCGTAGCGGCTCATCTACCACCCAGCATCCCACCGGGACCTGGGCTGAAATCATCCCAGAAGGATGAACCCATCCGAGACTGGCCCGCTCAGCGGCGGCAGCAAGGCGACGGATCATGGCGCCGGGGAGACCCATTTAGCTCTGGTTGATGAATAATCCTTTTGTAGTTTTCAGCGATTCATCAATACGAAGACTCCCCAGCCGAGGTACTCGCGCTGGTATCTGACATGGCGGGCCGGTGCGGTGTCGAGTTCAGCTCTCATTTCGCCGGCGAGTTCGTCGTGGGGATTGGCGTCAAGCCAGCGCCGGATATTGAGCCACTTGGCGGCTTCATAGCGATCCCAGCTATCTTGGTCGGCTAGGACCAGCTCCACAACATCGCAGCCAAGCTGGCCGAAGGACTCGATCAGCTCGGGCAACGGAAGCCAGTCATCGTGGCCGATCCCGTAGCAGCCCTCAACAGTGGCCTGATCGGGAGGCTCCCGGCGCCAGTACGGTTCGCCGATCAGCATCATCCCGTCCGGGGTGATGCTGCGCCGGAGAAGCTCAACAGTCCCGGCAACGCCGCCGCCGATCCACGTCGCTCCCACGCACGAGGCGATGCCGGCTGGCTCATCGGCGACGTAACCGGACGCGTCGCCGTGGACGAAGGTGACCCGGTTGGCAACATCCAGCTCGTCGGCTCGCGCCCGGGCCGCGGCAATGAACACGCTGCTGATGTCCACGCCGAGGCCGGATACGCGATGATCACGTGCCCAGGTGCACAGCATCTCTCCCGTGCCGCAGGCCAGGTCGAGCATGCTCGTATCCGGCGCCAAGCGCAGAGCACGGCCCAAGGTAGCCAGCTTTTCGCTGGTGAACGGGTTATGGATGCGATGGCTGCTTTCACGGATAGTGAAGCTACGGGGAAGATCCACTTATGACAGCCTTTCTGCTCCCGGGTATGCCCCTCGATTTGCGCCGGCGGGCGCGCGAAGATTGAGGCGAAGGTCCTCTAATGGGATCACGCAGAGAGGCGCAACCCATGGCTGGTGGCACACCGTCCTCAGGAGTCGCGATCATCGGATCGGGGGTCGCGGGCCTGCACCTGGCTCTGCTGCTGCAAAAGCAGGGAATCCCCGTCACCCTCTACAGCGACAAGACGGCCGCGCAGCTCGCCAGCGGCCGGATGCTGAACACGGTCGCCCACCACAACACGACCGTCAAGCGCGAGCAGGCGCTCGGCGCCGACCACTGGGACCTCGCGGAGTACGGGTACTTCTGCCATCACCATTACATCGGCGGGCCGCAGCCGCTGTCTTTCCCCGGTGCCTTTGGCGCCCCTTCGCGGGCCATCGACTACCGGGTCTACCTGCCGCGACTGCTGGCGGACTTCCAGGAGCGCGGCGGTGACTTCCGGGCCGGGCAGGAGGTCAGCCCGGAAGAGATCCTGCGCCTGTCGGAGCTGCACGATCTCGTGGTCGTCGCCACCGGCAAGGGCGGCACCAGCGCGATGTTCCCGGTCATCGCCGGCAAGTCGCCCTACAGCCGACCGCAGCGCCGGCTGTGCGCCGGGCTCTACCACGGCATCGCGCCATCCGAGCCTAAGGGCGTGACGATGAGCATCGCGCCGCCGCACGGTGAACTGCTGGAGATCCCCACCTTCTCCGCTGCTGGGCACGTCACGGTCCTGCTGTTCGAGAACGTGCCCGGCGGCGACACGGAGGTCCTCGCCGACGCCAAGTACGACGAGGACCCGGCGGCGTTCGAGCGGCTGGTGCTCGACAAGGTCCGCGTGCATCATCCGCAGGTTTTCGAGCGGATCGACACGACACGGTTCGGGCTGACCGGTCCCGAAGATCTGCTGCAGGGGGCCGTGACGCCGGTGCTGCGCGAGGACTACGCCGTCCTGCCGAACGGAAAGGTCGCCATCGCGCTCGGCGACGCGCACTCGGTCGTCGACCCCGTCGTGGGCCAGGGCGCGAACTCAGCGTCCTACTCGGCCTGGGAACTCGGCACCGTCATCGGCGAGGACCCGAACTTTGACGAGCGGTTTGCCCAGAAGGCCGCCGCCCGCCGCGCCAACCGGGTGCGAGCGAT
>NZ_JBARCR010000329.1:0-4083 GCF_049794275.1 Trebonia sp. | reverse complement strand
CCGCCGGGCCGCGCAGCAGGGGAGCCGGTCGCGACCACGACGGCGACGCGGCCGGTGACCTCGGCCAGCACGAGTGACGCCGCGGCCCTGTCCGACACCGCGGCGAGCGCGGTCACCTGGATGAGGAGCACGAGGACCAGCGCCGCCACGCCCATCGGTCCGACGTCCGAGCGGCGCATGATGGCCAGCGCGTCAGCCGGGGCCCGACGGCTGCCAAAACCGTCGGCCGTGTCGGCCAGGCCGTCCAGGTGCAGGCCCCCGGTCAGCAGCGCGATCAGCCCCACCGCGAGCGCCGCGCCGAGCAGCCGTCGCGGGGCGCCGGAACCGCCAGCGCTGACGCCGATCATGACGCCGGCGCCGACCAGCCCCAGCAGCAGCCCCACCACGGGCATCCACAGCACGGCCCGCACGGCATCGCCCTCGCCGAGTTCCGCTTCGCCGCCAACCGGAATGACCGTGAACAGGCTCACCGCAGTCCGCAACGACCTCACAGCAAGATCCCCGCGTTGTTCACCGGAGCCGCTGGGCGATGCCGGCGACGCATAGCCAGACTTGCTCACACTCGGCGGCGATCCGCGCGTTGAGCACGCCAAGTTCGTCCCGGAACCGCACCCCGGAAACCGTCCCGGGAATCACCCCGGACCCAACCTCATTGCTGACGGCAACAACATGCCGCCGGGTAGCCCGCCAGGCGTCAAGCAGCCCATCCACGCGCTCCGCCAGCTGCTTATCCGCATCGGGAGCGCCCTCCCAGAGCCCGCACTCCTCCATCACCCCAGCCAGCCACGTAGAAAGGCAGTCCACCAGCACGGCACTCTCCAGGCCAGGCAGCCGTCCAGCCAGCACATCCTCGAGCTCGAGGGTTTCCATCGTCGTCCACTGCTCCGGCCGCCGTTCCTGGTGCAGCCGCACCCGGTCAGCCCAGTCCGGATCCTCACCGGAGGGCAGTGGCCCGCAAGCCACATAATCCACCCGCTCCCGCCGGCCCAGCAACCGCTCAGCCGTCAAAGACTTCCCCGACCGCGCCCCGCCCAGCACCAGCACCCGAAACGGCTTCCCGCGCCGAGGCCGCCCCGGAAGCGCCAGCCTCCGGGCAGGCGCCAACGAACCAGGCTGGCTTCCGCGCAAGCGTCGGCTCATTACCTCCCGCCCGAGGAGCGAGGTGCGCTGGGGAGATTTCTCGCCGGTGTTCCGAAGGACTGCCGGCGAAAATCTGCCCCACGCGCCCGCAACATCACGCCTTCTCACCAGACACGCCAGCACTGTCGAAGGTAGCCATATCCCGCAGCACCCGCGCCGCGGCGGCCACTACCGGCAGCGCGAGTACCGCCCCTGAGCCCTCGCCGAGGCGCATCCCCAGGTCCAGCAGCGGCTGCAGGCCGAGCGCGTCGAGCGCCCGCAGCGCCCCCGGCTCGGTGGACAGGTGCCCGGCGATCAGGTAGTCCGTCACCTGCGGAGCGAAAGCCCGGGCGGCCACAGCCGCCGCGCAGGCGATGACGCCGTCGAGCAGGACAGGGACACGCCGCGCGGCGCCGCCGAGGATGAACCCCGCAAGCGCGGCGTGCTCGAGGCCGCCCACGGCCGCGAGCGTCTCGAGCGGGGAAGCCGGATCGCAGCGGTGCAGGTCGAGTGCGCGGCGTACCACCTCTACCTTCCGCGCCCACGTCGGGTCGTCGATGCCCGTGCCCCGCCCGGTGACCAGCGCCGGCGTGGACCCGGTGAACACCGCGATCAGCGCGGCGGACGCGGTCGTGTTCGCGATGCCCATGTCCCCGGTGATCAGGCACCGGTAGCCCTCGTCGACCAGGTCCGCGGCGACCTTGATGCCGGTCTCCACCGCCAGCCTGGCCTCCTCAAGGGTCATCGCCGGGCCCTCGGTCATGTCCGCGGTGCCGGGCCGGACCTTACGGGACAGCAGGCCTTGCGCCGTCGGCAGGTCCGCGGCCACGCCCACGTCCACCACGCATACCGCCGCGCCTGCCTGCGTGGCGATCGCGTTCACCGCCGCGCCAGAGGCGAGGAAGTTGGCCACCATCTGCGCGGTGACCTCCTGCGGCCATGGGGTCACGCCCTGGGCGTGCACGCCGTGGTCGGCCGCGAATACGGCGACGACGGCGGGCTCTGGGAGCGGCGGCGGGCACTGGCTGGCGATGCCGGCGAGCTGTACCGACACGTCCTCGAGCCGGCCAAGGGATCCGCTCGGCTTGGTCAGCGCCTCCTGGCGCTCCCGCGCCGCCACGACAGCGGCGGCGTCGAGCGGCCCGACCGCCGCGATGGTGTCTTCGAGCAGCCCAGTCATGGCAGCGCCTCCCCAGCCGTCAGCAGAACCAAGACAGCAGATCACGCCGGTCTCGGCTCGGTCAAGCGGACCAGGGTCAAGCGGACCAGGGTCAAGCGCGGGACAATGAGGCATGGCTGCTCTCGTCCTCGTCAACGGGAAGATCGTCACGGTGGACGAGCAGTTTTCCATCCGCCAGGCGGTGGCGATCGAGGGGGAGCGGATCACCGCGGTAGGCGAGGACGCTGCCGTCCTGGCACGCGCAGCGCCGGACGCGCGAGTGGTGGACCTCGGCGGCAGAACCGTGATCCCTGGGCTGATCGACAACCACAACCACTTCGTCCGCGCCACCGAACACGCCGAGGTCCGGCTCGATGGCGTCCGCACCCGGGCCGCGGCGCTTGACCTGCTGGCCCGCAGGGCCGCCGGGCTCGGAGACGGGCAGTGGCTGCTGACGCTCGGCGGGTGGCACGAAGAGCAGTGGGCGGGCGACCGCCGCGAGCTCACGCTGGCCGAACTCGACGCCGTGGCCCCCGGCCGGCCCGCTTTCATCCAGGCGCAGTACGACCACGCCAGCGTCAACACCGCCTGGCTGGACGCCATGAACGTGCCCGCGCCTGACGGGCTCCGGGCGACCGGCCGGGTCGGCGGCGGCCTGGTGGCGCTCAACCGGGCGGCGGCCGGGTTCCCCGCCGGAGGCACCAGGGAAGCCGGAGTCCGCGCCGCCATGGCCTACTGCAACAGCCTCGGGCTCACCACGGTGTTCGACCCCGGCGGGGTCGGCGTCTCCGACGCGGCCTACGCCGCGGTCCAGTCCGTGGCCGGACGCGGCGAGCTGACGCTGCGCGTCCTCACCACGCTCGGCGCCGAGGTTGACGAGCCGGCCGGCAGGTTCGCGGAGAAGGTCAGGGCGAGCAACCCGTTCCAAGGCGACCACTGGTACGACCGGATCGCCGTCGGCGAGATCTACCACGCCCCGTTCCACTGGGACCACGGCGGCCGCCCGCCAGCGCCCGCCGCCTCGGACATCGCGGCCGCGACCGAGATCCTGACCACCGCGGCGATCACCGGCTGGCCGGTGCAAACCCATTCGGTGACGACCGGCGGCCTCGCCCTCGTCCTCGACGCCTACGGGCAGGCGGACAAGCTCCGTCCGATCCGCCCGCTGCGCTGGTCGGTCACCCACGCCGAGGGCATCACCCCGGAGCAGATCGAGCGCGCCAGGCGGCTCGGCGTCACCGTGCAGCTCCGCAGCCAGAGCGTCATCCGTGACAGCCGGGCAACCGTGGCTCCGCTGAAGCTGCTCCAAGACAGCGGCCTGACCTGGGGGCTGGGCACCGACGGCACCAGGGCTGCCCAGATAAACCCGTTCATCTCGCTGTGGTGGGCGGTGACCGGGCGGTCGCTCGGCGGCACCCAGATCCTCGACGAGCCGCTCACCAGGGAGGAGGCCCTCATCGCGCACACCAGGAGCAACGCACAGCTCGTGTTCCGCGAGAACTACCTCGGCTCGATCAGGCCCGGCCTGCTGGCGGACCTGCTCGTTCTCGACAGGGACTACCTCACCGTGCCTGACGACGAGATCAAGGACATCAGGCCGAGCGCGACAATAGCCGGCGGAACCGTCGTGTACGGGTTGCTATGACCGCCGGTCAGGCAACGCGGATCGGCGAGCTCCTCGGTGTGCCGGTGACCAGCGTCCGCACAGCGGGGGCGCAGCACGGGTACCAGCACTTGACGGCGCGGCTGGCCGACGGGCGGCAGGCCTTCGCGAAGGCCGCCCCCGGCGGGGACGAGGCTACGGC
>NZ_JBARCR010000328.1:0-6310 GCF_049794275.1 Trebonia sp. | reverse complement strand
CCCGGATGCGCGGCCTGCAGCAGGTGGCTGGCGGCCCGGGCCGCCGACTCTCCCCGGGCGAGCAGGATCTCGCCGTACTGGCGGTGCAACGCGTTGCGGGCCGGCCCCGGGATCATCTCGCCGACCGCGCGGCGCAGCAACTGGTGGCGGAACGCGAACGCGTGTTCCGAGACGGTCATGATCGCGGCGTCCATCGCCTCCTGCACCGCGGGCAGCAGTGTGGCCGGGGTCTGGCCGAGCATCTCGGCCACGTCTTCCAGCCGGAACGCCGGGCCCAGCACCGCCGCGGTCCCCAGCAGGTGCCGGGCCTGCTGGCTGAGGCCGTCGAGCCGCCGCTGGCCGAGACGGTGCATCCGTTCCGGCAGCCGTGCCGACGTCAGCACGGCGCGTCCGCCGATGACCTGCACGGCGTGATCGTCGCGCAAGCCGCCGATCAGCTCGGCAACGAGCGAGGGGTTACCGGCGGCGCCGCGGGCCAGATCGGCCAGGGCCTGGTCCGGCGGCGCGCCGAACGCATCAGCGAGCATGGCCGCCACCGCGTCGAGATCCAGCGGGGTCAGGGTGACCCGGGCGGCACCGTCCTTCTCCAGCTGGCCGAACAGGTAGCCGGTGGCGCGATGGGGCGTGCTCGACCGGGCCAGGAGCCACGCGACCGGGTTCCGTTTGGTGTCCTGCGGCAACGCGCGCAGCGCGGCCAGCGTAACCGGGCTGGCCCAGTGCAGGTCATCCAGGCAGACCAGGACAGGGCCGGCGGCGGCTCGCTGTTCGAGGTGGGCTCGTAGATGGATGATCCACCACGCGGTCGCATCCGGCAGGTCACGACCGGGATCATCCGCGGTGAGCCCGGCGAACGGCTCACGCAGGGCCGCGCGCAGCGCGAAGAACGGGATCACCTGGCCCAGCGGGTCCGCTGCTCCCGCGGCCAGGGAAAAGCCCTGGTCCGCAGCCGCGTCGGTGGCATGGCGGAGCAGCAGTGACTTGCCGATGCCCGGCTCCCCGTCCACCAGCACCACGCCGCCACCCCCCCGCTGAGTACGCCGCAGCAGGTCACGGATCACCTTTTGTTCCGGTCCACGCCCGCGCATGACCTCCCGGCCGGCCGATCGCTCCGGCGGCGTCATCCTCTCGCGCGCTTCCGGGGAGGAGTCGTTGATCATCGCGGTCATATCGCCGCCTCACTCGCGACCGCCGGGCGGCCGGGCAGCGCCAGGCGCCGCATGTAGAGCAGCGAGCTGACGATGATGCCGTCTGCCGCATGCCCGACCGCCAGCATCAGCTCACGCGCGTGCGCGGTCCCCCCGCTCAGCAGCGGAGCCAGCAGCGGATCATCTACCATGCCCGCCGGCAGACTGACGATCTCCGCGTGCGCCGCCGTCTTGCGGCCCCACTGGAACCTGCCCGTCAGGCCGCAAGCCCGCTCGACGCTGTCGTGCAACTCGGTGAGGTGCGGCACGGTCATCCGCGTGCAGGCGATGCGCGCCGCCGTGGCCTGCGCCTGGATCATGCCGTTCTCCATCAGTCGTCCCCGCCCGCTGCAGACGGGGCTTGCTCACGCCGTCCGGCGCTTGGCGAGCCTGACGCCCGCTCGGCGGGTGGCCGCGGGCGGATGACCAGGCACCCACCGGCATCCGCGCCGGGGCCAGGCTCCGACGGCGAATACGCGAATGCCTTGCGGGCCACGCCGCGTGCCCAGCGCATCCGCATCACTGCCGTCTCGGGATGATCGCCGAACTCCTGCGCCACCCGCCCGGCACACCCCGAGCAGCCGAACGCCCGAATGGCCGCGGCGACGGCCTGCCGGACCTGACCCGCGCTGGGCTCATCGCGGCGCTGCAGCCCCGACACGAAGACGGCGTCAGCCTGGACAGCACAGACGCTGGGATAAGCCAACACCGGCCACATCATGAGCCTCCTCGGCAGTGCGTATCAGGGGCCTGGGACATCGCGGTCGCCTCCCGGTTTTGGGCTGATCCGAGCCTCGCTCCACGACCAGCCCACCCACCTCCCCCCTCACCCCATCTCACCCGGGTGAGAAACCTGAGGGCCGTTCGGAATGAAGGATCTTCCTATTTCCGAACGAGCCGTGGTGCTCGTGCCCCGTAATATTTCCGCGGCAGGGGGGACGGACCGTGTATGACAGCAATGACCGGCATCTCGCCTGCCGACTCGGCACTGCCGGCCGCCTCGGAGTACGGGCGCTGACCGTCGCTGCGACAAGATGCCGCATCGTGCTGCGGGCACGGCTGAGCGGGCGCTTCGAGTCGGCGTTCGACGGGATGATCCTGGAACATGCCCCCAACCAGACGGTGCTCGTCGGCGACGTCCCGGGATCAAGCGCATTTGTACAGGCTGATCGACCAGGCGCTGGACTTCGGGATCGAACTGCTCGTGGTGGAGCAGACCGAGATCTCCGGCGGCAGCGAAGCCAGCGGCTCGCAGGCTGATCGACCGTATTGACAGGCCCGGCCCTTATTCGCCCGTCATATGTCCGCGGCGCCTCTACCGCTCTATTGTCGTCGCAGGCTACAGTCGTTAACGGGTTCGGTCTGGCTAGTCGGGCATGCCGCGCCGGGCCCACACCGGCCACTGGCGGGAATCTGTTGCTGCGGCGGAGCGGTGGGTGGGTGATGGCTGGCACCACCGAGGTCGTGATCGCGACGAAGTTGTTCCGGCCGAGCCTCCGGCAGCACACCGTGAAGCGCAAGCGGCTGCATGACATCCTGCGCCTGGGGTGCACGATGCCACTGACTCTGGTCGTCGCGCCGGCCGGATGGGGGAAGAGCACGCTCGTAGCCGAATGGCTGGCGCACGACGGGATCGCCGCGGGCTGGGTATCGCTCGATGGCGGCGACAACGATCCGATGCGCTTCTGGCGCTACCTGCTGCTTGCCGCCGATCAGGCCGGGTCAGCGGCGGGCGCCGCAGCCCTGGGGCGGCTGGACGCGACCGGTTCCGACGTGCTGCGTGACGTGCTTCCCGCGTTCGTTAACGGCCTGGTGTCCGCGGACGCTCCCTTGGTGCTCGTGCTGGACGACTACCATCTCGTGACCAGTGCCCAGGTGCGCACCTCGGTCGCGATGCTGCTGGACCGTTGCCCGCCCCAGCTGCACCTGATGCTCATCACCCGGGCCGACCCGGGGCTACCACTCGGCCGGCTGAGGGTGCGCGGGGAGCTGGCTGAGTTGCGGGTCGAAGATCTGCGGTTCAGCGCCGCCGAGGCACTGGAATTCCTCAGCTACCGGCCGGGCCTGCAGTTGTCCGAGCAAGACGTGCTCCGGGTGCTCGCGCGGACCGAGGGATGGGCCGCGGGGCTGCAACTGGCGTCCCTGCAACTGCGTGGGCGGGGTGACCCCGCGGCATTCATCGAGCGCTTTACCGGCGCTGACTGGCACATCGTCGACTACCTCGCCGAGGAAGTGCTGGCCAGCCAGCCTCCCGACGTCCGCGATTTCCTGCTGGTGACCTCGGTGCTCAACCGCATGTGCGCGCCACTGTGCGACGCGCTCACCGGAGGGGCCGACGGCGCGGAGCTGATCAGCCGTATTTACCGCGCCAACCTGTTCGTGATCCCGCTGGACGACGAGCGCCGCTGGTTCTGGTACCACCACCTGTTCGGCGGCCTGCTGCGGCACGAGCTGGCCCGTGCATCGCCCGAGCGGCCTGCGCTGCTGCACCGGCGGGCAGCGCATTGGTACGCGGAGCACGACGATGCCACCGAGGCGATCAGTCACGCGATCGCCTCGGGCGATGATGCGCTGAGCAGTCGCCTGGTGGCGGCGCACTGGCTCGGAACGTTCAACATAGGCCAGCTGGAGACGGTGCGCACGTGGCTCGACGCCCTGCCCGCCGAACTCGTCGCCACCGACGCATCCCTGTCGGCGGCGCGGGTCTTGCTGGCCCTCGACATGGGTCGGCTTGAGGAGGTCAGCGGCGTGCTCGACACCGCCGAGGTGTCGAGTCCGGCTGATACCCGGCTGATGTTCCTGCGCGCGCTGCGCCTGTACAAGACCGGGGACGTGGGCGGGGCCGCGGCCCTGCTGCGGGAGATCTCGCCGAACGCCGATGACGCGTTCATCGCCACCGTCCACCGGCTGATCCTGGGCGTGACCTTGATGTGGCTCGGAGACGCCGACCGCGCCTGGGAACTGCTCGCCGAGGCCGCCCGGCGGGCCGAAGATGACGACAACCGCCTGGCGCGCATGTGCGCCGAAGGGTACCAGGCGCTGCTGGCCGTAAACCGCGGTGACATCGCGCTCGCGGACCGGCTCGCGGGCCACGCGGAGTCGGCGGTGGGCCACACGCTCAGCGACTCGCATTTCGTAGCCATGTTCCCGGCTCTGGCCCGCGCCCGCCTCGAGCTACAGCGCGCGGACTGGGCCGGCGCGTGGCGTGCGGCCACGACGTCGGTGGAACGAGGCCGCCATGGGGCCGGACGGGTGGAACTCGCCGCGGCACTGCTCACCGCGGCGGCGGCCGGCCGGGTCTACCTGGACGCCGCTAGCCACCAGGTGGATGACGTCCATCCGGCGGCGCTGGTGAACGAGGCCCGCGGCATTCTGCGGCATTGCGCCGACCCGGGACCGCTGGTCACCACGTGGCTGGCCGAGGAACAGCGCGCCGAGGCGGCACGCACCCGGCAGGAGGGGCTGTTCGAACCGCTGACCGACAGGGAGCTGACGATCTTGCGGGTGCTGCCCGCTCCGCATTCGCTGCGCGAGCTCGCGGCTGACCTGTTCATCACGCCCAACACCTTGAAGACCCACCTACGGGCGATCTACCGCAAGCTCGGCGCCGAATCCCGGCAGGAAGCGGTGATCCGCGCCCGTGACGGTGGCCTGATCTAACCTTCCGCCACCCGCTTCAGCCCGTTGCCCAGCTTCCCGGCGAAAGCGGGACCAGGGCGGTGATGGTCAGCGCCCGATACGTACGGGCAGGACCAGGGCCTGATGCCACTGCCTCGGCGAGGCTATCCATGCCCGCGGGGGTGATTGAGGTGCCGCGCCGCCGGTCCGGCCACATGGGCGGGGCAGCGCCTGCGGCGGCTTGCCGGTTACCTGGGCGGGAACTGGGAACCCGGGAGGCTCGGGGGGCCAGGGGATGTGGGGGCCGTCGCGGTGTAGCCGATGACCGCACAGTTGATGTCGACCCCGACCGAGCCGTACAGCTGGGGCTGCCCGGTGGCCGGGTTAACCCCGGTCAGCAGGTCGGGCCGGCTGTAGGCCAGATTCAGGACCGTGTTCTCGTTAATCTGCCGCTTGTTGAGCCCCTCGGCGACCGCTTTAGGGGTCCACATGGCGAGCTGGTCATCCCACAGCGGGCTGTAGGCGTCGGCGTGCCGCGGGTCGGTCAGGGTCGGGAAGTCCCCGAACACATTCAGCGCGTCGCCGCCGTAGCGCAGGGCGTTGATGAACGCCGTGTTGGTCTGCACGGCGTTCTCGGACACCAAGCCGTCCTTGGCGTTGTGCTGGAGCCCCTGGGCCTGCGGGTTATTGACGCCGGTCTGCCCGTTGGTGAAGCTGAACAGCCGCTCCCGGGCCGAGCCGAGGAAGTCATCGCAGCCGTTGCACGAGGCGTCGTTCAATGCCGGCACGTAGGTGGACCGCTCGAGCACCGCGCTCAGCGGCTGGCCGGCGTCGGTGGACAGGTACACGATCGGCTCGCTGCCGTCGAAGCCCTTGACGAACAGCATGTCCACCCACGACTCCGAGAACGACCCGGACGGCGAGTCCGCCGGGGAACTGCCGATGTGGATGCCGAGGACCCGGTCCGCGGTGTTGGTGTGGTCCGCCACATCGAACGGCCCGTTCCCGGTAGCGATGATCGGCGCGTTGTACACCGTGTCCGACCCGGCGATCTGGATGAACGGGGTGTACCCGGGGCCCGCTACCGCGCCGGGCTGGAACTTGGCCAGCGGGAACCCGTCCGGCCCGGGGACCGCGATCCGGGTCGGACTGAAGTCCGGCGCGCCCGCGAAGCTGATCGGCGCGGGGCCGAAATGGTTCTGCTCCGGTGTGGGGTTGATCAGGTGGACGGTCTGCACGCACGCCGGGCAGGAGATCCCCATGTTGGCCAGCTTGGGCGCATAGTTGACGCCCAGGTCGTCCGCGGCGCCGGGGGTGGAGGCGTCCTCCAGGATGTACCACACCTTCTCCTGATGGGAAGTGCCGGCGTAGGCGATCCCGGGGTAGATCGGCAGCCGGACGTACTCCTGGCTGAGGTTGACCTCGATGGCGCTTGGCAGGGTCAGATGGCTCGCCGGCAGGATGCCGCTCAGCTGCCCAAGCCCATCAGCCTCGGCCGGGACCTGCGC
>NZ_JBARCR010000327.1:0-4085 GCF_049794275.1 Trebonia sp. | reverse complement strand
GCTCTGCTCCTGGCCGAGGCCGAAGAAGCTCTGCACCTTGATCTGGCTGTGCACGCCGCCCTGCCACGTGGCGGACGCCCGCCAGGTGAACTGGGCGGCCTCGGGCGCGTTCTTGAGCGCGTCCCTGGCGTCGAGCAGCGCCTGCACGTTAACGCCGTTGTCGGCAACTGTAGTCATTTCGAGTATTACCTTCCCTCACGTCCATATTCCCCATGGATCTGATTGACAATACACCGAGCAGGGCAAGCTAACATAGCCCCATGGCGGAGCCAGCCTCGACGCTCGCGGCCGGCTCAGTCGGCACTGTCGAAACTCAGTACCTCGACCTGCCTGAGCCGGTGCGGCTCGACTGCGGCCGGGAGCTGTACCCGGTTCGCGTGGCATACGAAACCTACGGCACCCTCGCGCCCGAGCGCGACAACGTCATCCTGGTATGCCATGCCCTCAGCGGCGACGCCCATGCCGCCGGCTTCGCGAAGACGCCGTCCGGCGAGAGCACGCGCGACGGGTTCGGGGCCGAGGATCGCGACGGCTCGGCCGGCAAGTCGCTGGGCTGGTGGGACGGGATGATCGGCCCGGGCAAGGCGTTCGACACCGACCGCTTCTTCATCGTCTCCACGAACCTGCTCGGCGGCTGCCGCGGCACGACGGGGCCGTCGTCGATCGATCCGGCGACGGGCCAGCCGTACGGGCCGGACTTTCCCGTGATCACCGTCGCCGACATGGTGCGGACCGAGCGCGCGTTCCTTGACGTGCTCGGGATCGAACGGCTCGCGGCGGTGGCCGGCGGCTCGCTCGGCGGCATGCAGGCGATGGAGTGGGCGATCCTGTATCCCGGCCAGGTCGACGCCGTGGTGGCGATCGCCAGCACGCACGCCCTTCATCCGCAGGGAGTGGCCTGGAACGCGATCGCGCGGGACTCGATCATGCGCGACGCGGCCTGGCAGGGCGGCCGCTACTACGGCACGGGCCGTGCGCCGGACGCGGGCATGGGCGTGGCGCGGATGGTCGGCCACATCACGTACCTGTCCGCGATGGCGCTGGAGGACAAGTTCGGTCGGCGGCTGCAGTTCGCCGACGACATCCGCTACACGATCACCGAGCCGGAGTTCGAGGTCGAGAGCTACCTCCGCCACCAGGCCGACTCGTTCGTCAAGCGCTTCGACGCCAACACCTACCTGTACACGTCGCGGGCGCTGACCTACTTCGATCTCGCGCGGCAGCACGGCGGCGGATCGCTCACGCGGGCGCTCGAGGGCGTCTCGGCGCGGACGCTGCTGATCGCCTTCAGCTCCGACTGGCTGTACCCGCCGGTCGCGTCCAGGGAAATCGCCGGCGCGCTGGAAGAACTCGGCAAGCCGGCGGAGTTCCATGTGATCGAGGCACCGTACGGCCACGACTGCTTCCTGCTCGAGGAGGCGCGGCAGACGCCGATCATCCGCGGCTTCCTAGAAAGATGACCTCATGACCGACACGTCCTCCCGCGGCGAAGAAGCCCGGGACTTCGGATTCGAGACCCGGCAGCTGCACGCCGGGCAGCGGCCCGACCCGAACACCGGCGCCCGCGCGGTGCCGATCTTCCAGACGACCAGCTACGTGTTCGAGGACCCGGAGTCCGCGGCCGCCTACTTCAACCTGCAGGAGTACGGGAACACCTACTCGCGCATCATGAACCCGACCGTCGCGGTGTTCGAGGAGCGCGTCGGGAACCTCGAGGGCGGCGCCGGCGCCGTGGCGTTCGCCAGCGGGATCGCCGCGCAGGCGGCCGCGCTGTTCACGCTGCTGCAGCCGGGCGACCACGTGGTCTCGTCCACGGCGCTCTACGGCGGGACGGTGAATCAGTTCAAGCACTTGCTGCGCAAGATGAACGTGGAGCTGACGTGGGTCAATCCTGACGACCCCGATGCGTGGCGGCAGGCGGTCCGCCCGAACACGAAGGCGTTCTTCGCCGAGACGATCGGCAACCCCGCGGGAAACGTGCTGGACATCGAGACGGTGGCGGCCATCGCGCACGAGAGCGAGCTGCCGCTGATCGTGGACAACACGTTCGCGACGCCGTACCTGTGCCGCCCTATCGAATGGGGCGCCGACATCGTGCTCCACTCGGCCACCAAGTTCATCGGCGGTCACGGCACGAGCATCGGCGGCGTGGTCGTCGAGGGCGGCACGTTCAACTGGTCCAACGGGCGGTTTCCCGTGGTCGCGGATCCGTCGCCGGCTTACCACGGCCTGCAGTTCCACGAGACGTTCGGGACGTACGGCTACCTGATGAAGCTCCGCGCCGAGACGCTGCGCGATCTCGGCGCGGCGATGTCGCCGTTCAACGCCTTCTTGTTCCTGCAGGGGATCGAGACATTGTCGCTGCGGATGGACCGGCACGTGGACAACGCGCGGACGGTCGCGGCGTTCCTCGAGTCGCACGACCTGGCGACGAATGTGACCTACCCGGGGCTGCCGTCGAGCAAGTACCGGCCGCTCGTGGAGAAGTACCTGCCGCGGGGCGCCGGCGCGGTGTTCTCCTTCGACTGCGCCGGCGGCCGCAGCGGCGGCCAGGATCTCATCCGCGGCGTGTCGCTCTGGTCCCACCTGGCGAACGTCGGCGACGCGAAAAGCCTGATCATCCACCCCGCGAGCACGACGCACCGGCAGCTGAGCGACGACGAGCTGCGAGCGGCCGGGGTCGGGCCGGGGACGGTGCGGCTGTCGGTCGGGACCGAGACCGCCGCGGACCTGATCTGGGATCTGGAGCAGGGTTTCGCGCTCGTCGCCGCGACAGCGGGAAGGGAGACAGCGAAGGCATGACCGATCTCAGCCGGTATCAGGACCCGCTGGCGATCCAGCGCGTGCTGCACACCGCCAAGACGATCGCGATCGTGGGCCTGTCGAGCAATGAGCTGCGGGCCAGCAACTTCGTCGGCTACTACGTCAAGCGGCACGGCTACCGCGTGATCCCGGTAAACCCCCGCGAGACCGAGATCCTCGGGGAGAAGTGCTACGCGAGCCTGCTGGACATACCCGACCCGGTGGACGTCGTGGACGTGTTCCGCACGCCGGACGCGCTGCCGGGGATCGCGCGGGATGCGGTGGCGATCGGCGCCGGCTGCCTCTGGTGCCAGTTCGGCGTGATCAACTTCGAGGGAGCGAAGATCGCGGAGGACGGCGGCGTGACGGTGATCATGGACCGCTGCCTCAAGGTTGAGCACGCCCGTTACGTGGGCCGGATGCACTGGCTCGGCTTCAACACGCAGCGCATCACGTCCGTCCGCTCGGGACTTCAGTAGACGCGCCGGCAACCTGGGTACTAGGCGGAACGTCTCTAGTGCGGGACGATTCGACTATGAGAGGCGTAGACGTCATGGGTGCGCTGCGACGCGGCAGGCTAGTCCGGGCAGGAGCGGCGGC
Organism: Trebonia sp.; assembly: GCF_049794275.1. NCBI lineage: Bacteria > Bacillati > Actinomycetota > Actinomycetes > Streptosporangiales > Treboniaceae > Trebonia > Trebonia sp. The sequence continues at coordinate 683 of NZ_JBARCR010000327.1, read as the reverse complement.
GGCGGCGCTGGCCACGCTCGCCACGGCCGGGTACACGGCGGGGACCGCTTCGGCGGCGACCGTGACCAAGGCGGAGAAAGCCCAGCTGACCGTGCTGGCAGCGCCCGTCTACACGCCGCCCGCGCGCACCCTCAAGGAGGGCATGAAGGGCGCGGACGTCAAGGCGCTCCAGCAGCGGCTCGCGGCGCTGAAGTACTACCCAGGCGCCGCCGACGGCACTTTCGGCGCCAACACGCTCGAGGCCGTCTGGGCGTTCCAGGAGGTCAACGGCCTGTCGGTGGACGGCGTCGTGGGCCCGGCGACCAAGCGCGCGCTGGTCAACCCCCGCGCCTGGAAGCCGCGTGACCCGCGGCAGAACGGCACCAGGGTCGAGGTCAACCTGACCCTCCGGGTGCTCGCCCTGTACGTCAACCGCAAGGTCGCGCTGATCAGCCACGTCTCGAGCGGCGGCGGCTACTACTACTGCAGCAATGGCGGATGCTCCTACGCCATCACGCCGACCGGCAACTTCCGGACTACGGTTTACATGCCGGGCTGGGTCACCGTCCCGCTCGGGGAGATGTACAACCCGGTGTTCTTCATCAGCACGGTCTTCGCCATCCACGGCGACACCGACGTCCCGGTCAACCCGGTGTCGCACGGCTGCGTCCGCATCCCGATGGACATCGCCGCGTTCTTCCACA
>NZ_JBARCR010000326.1:0-1773 GCF_049794275.1 Trebonia sp. | reverse complement strand
GCCTCGGCTCGGCGGTCGCCGAAGTGCTTGCCGAAGCCGGCCTCGGCCGGCCGCTGCGCCGCGTCGGCCTGCGCGACACGTTCGCCGAGGGCGCCAGGACCGGCCCGTACCTGTTCGGCAAGTACGGGCTGTCGATCCAGGCGATCGTGGACGCCGGGTGGACGGCGCTCGGCCGCCGCGACCCGGCTCCGGTGGCCGATTCGGTCCCCGCCGACGAAGGGGAGTACTCGCCGGTATAGCTAGGCGCCCTGCTGGTATACAAGAGCCGAGGACGAACGCACGCACGAATTCCTCAACAGGGGTGTCCCGTGAGCACCGGGACCGATATCTTGCGCGTGGGCAGCGCTATGCGCCGACGTGACGGGAGCGTTTTGATTTGATCATGCCTCAGCGCCACCGGTCCGAGGCGGCGACCCCATCACAGCAGCCTCCTCCGCAGAGCCTGTCTGCCGGGCGCCGCACCGTCGGGGTGCTCCGCGAGCTGTTCCCTGAGCCTCCGGAGCCGGGGACCCGGCGCCTACCGCGCAGCCTGTCCGTCCTCCTCCAGGTCGCCGCCGTCCTTCTCGGGGTCCTCGTAATGCTGGTGCGCGTCCCGGGCCGCAACTTCCCGGCCTGGGACGGTATCTACGCCGAGGATCTGAAGATCTTCCTGCCCCAGGCGCTGCAACACCCCTGGCACCTGCTGGTCCCCGACGATGGATACATCGAGCTGGTCCCCCGGCTGATGGCCCAGTTCGTGACCTATCTGCCGCTTCGCGAGGCGGCGCCGGCCTTCGCGATCGGCGGGGCGCTCGTCACAGCCGGGTGTGCGCTGTTTATCTTCCACGTCAGCGCGGGGCACGTCCGCTCCCCGCTGCTGCGACTCGTGCTCGCCCTGGCAGTCGTGCTGTTGCCCATGGCCCTGATGGAGATCGCCGACAGCGGCGTCGACGCCCCCTGGTACATGGATTTCGCGCTGTTCTGGGCGTGCTTGTGGCGGCCGAAGACGCGGACGGGGATGGCCGGCGCGGCGGCCATCGGCTTCTTCACGGCCGCGTCCACCCTGATGAGCGTGGTGTTCGCGCCGCTGCTGCTGGCCCGCGTCATCGCGCTGCCCCGGCTGCGCGAGCAGGCGGTGACCGCGGGCTGGGCAGCCGGCTGCCTGCTGCAGCTTCCCTACGTGGTGAGCAACCTGGCCAGCGTCCAGTCTCGGGCGGGTCACCCGGCGGCACCCGGCCTCGTGTTCGCCTTCTACGGGCACGGCGTGGTGCTGCCCGCGCTCGGCTGGCACCTGGCCTGGTGGCTGCAGTCTGCCGCCGGACGGAACGGCGCCACGCTGATCATCGGCGGGATCCTCGCTGTGTTCTTCCTCTGGGCCCTGATCACGCAGCCCGGGCGACCCCGGGTGTTCGTGGTGGCAGCCCTGCTGACCGGGCTCCTGTTCGCCGCGTTCGGCGCCATCATTTCGTCGAATCTGCCCGGGTTGCCCGTCACGGAGGACATCGAGCATGGTTCCCGGTACACCACGCTTCCGATCTTCCTCATCGACGCGGCCGCGATCGTTGCGGTCGACTCGTTTATCCGCCATAGACAGCTCAGGCTGCAGACCGTCGCCGCGGTCACGGCCCTGGTCGGGGTCCTGTCGGTTGGCTGGATCACCGACTTCCGCTACAACGGCTTCCGGTCCGATGATGCGACCAACTGGCCGCCGGTCGCGGCCGCCTGGCTGCACGCCTGCCAGCACACGCCGAACGGCATCATCCACGAACAGGCCGGAAGCGAGGTCCTGAAGCC
>NZ_JBARCR010000325.1:0-3738 GCF_049794275.1 Trebonia sp. | reverse complement strand
CGGCTGCCCGAGGTCACGCGAGGGCTGCTGATGTATCGCTACCGCCGGATCGGGGAGGCCCGGGCGGCCGCCAGGGAGGCCGGGTTCCGGGGTGCGATGTTCCCGTGGCAGAGCGGGAGCGAAGGCGTCGAGGAGACCCAGCGCGTGCACCTCAACCCGCTGTCGGGCCGCTGGGAGCCCGATCTCAGCCGCAACCAGCGGCACGTCAACGCCGCGATCTTCTTCAACATATGGAACTACTTCCAGGCGACCAGCGACTACGCGTTCCTCGAAAGCTACGGCGCGGAGATGATGCTGGACATCGCCCGGTTCTGGGCGTCTATAGCGCACTTCAACTCCGCACGGGAGCGCTATGAGATCCACGGCGTGATGGGCCCTGACGAGTTCCACGAGAAGTATCCGGGCGCGCAGCAGGGCGGGCTGCGCAACAACGCGTACACCAACGTCATGGTGGCGTGGCTGTGCGACATCGCCGCGAAGCTGCCGTCGCTGCTGTCGGCGAGCAGCGCCGAAGGATTGCGCGCACGGCTCGGCATCGGTGACGACGAGCTGGCGCTGTGGCAGGACATGAGCCGCCGGATGTTCGTTCCGTTCGATTCCGGCGGAATCATCAGCCAGTTCGAAGGCTGGGATGAGCTCGAAGAACTCGACTGGGACGCCTACCGCGCGAAGTACGAGAATATCCAGCGGCTCGACCGGATCCTGCGCGCGGAGGGCGACGACCCCGATCGCTACAAGATCGCCAAGCAGGCCGATACGGTGATGCTCTTCTTCCTCTTCTCCGACGAGGAGCTGCGCGAGATCTTCGAGCGGCTGGGGTACGACTACGGTTCCGACACGGCCGCCAGGAACATCGCGTACTACGACCAGCGCACCTCGCACGGCTCGACGCTGAGCTTTGTTACGCACGCGGGAGTGCTCGCCGCCCTTGACCCGGAGAGCTCGTGGGAGCGATTCCTCGTCGCGCTCCGCAGCGATGTCGACGACATCCAGGGCGGCACGACACAGGAAGGGATCCACATGGGCGTCATGGCCGGGACACTCGAGGTGGTGCAACGGTATTACGCGGGCACCCAGATCCGCGACGGCGTTCTGTACTTCACCCCCAGGCTCCCCAGCGGGCTGGATGGCCTGTCGTTCCCGCTCCAATTCCGGGAGACCCCGCTCCTGGTCACGCTCGGCGGCGGCCAGCTGACAGTAGCTGTTCATCCCGACGGTGCGAGCCACCCGATACGGGCGGGGATACCGGGCGACGTTCGCGAGCTCTGCCCGGGGGACCGGGCCGTGTTCGGGCTGGCCTAGCATCGGTGGCGTGACCGACACGGTTTCGATCAGGGAACTGCGCGTCTCCGCGGTGATCGGGGTGCGCGACTGGGAGCGCGAGACCGAGCAGACGCTGGTGCTCGCCGTGGATATGGCGGCTGACGTGGCGAAGGCGGCCGCCAGCGACCGCATCTCTGACGCGCTGGACTACTCGGCGGTCGCGCAGACTGTCACGGATGTCGTGACGCAGGGCGAGTTCCAGCTGATCGAGACCGCCGCCGAACGCGTCGCGCGGCAGCTGCTCGCCGACTACCCGCTGGGCTGGGTGCGGGTGGAGGTGGCGAAGCCGCTGTCCCGCGACGGGTACACCGCCGTGGTCACCGTCGAGCGCGGCAGCCGGTAGCCCATCGGCAGCCTGGTTCTAGTAACGTGCGGATCATGCGGATCGGCCTGTTCGTCACTTGCCTGACCGACACGCTGTATCCCGACACCGGCAAGGCCGTGGTCACGCTGCTCGAGCGGCTCGGCCACCGGGTCGAGTTCCCGATGGCCCAGTCGTGCTGCGGGCAGATGCACTTCAACACCGGGTACCGCGCCGCGGCGGCGCCGATGGTGCGCGGCTTCGCGGCCGCCTTCGACGGCTATGAGGCGATCGTCACCCCGTCCGCGTCCTGCGCGGCCATGGTCCGGGAGTATCACCCCGTGCTGGCCGAAGGCGATCCCGCCCTGGCCCGCGACGTCGCCGCGCTCACCCCGCGGGTGCACGACCTGGCCACGTTCCTCACCGGCGTCCTCGGGGTCACTGACGTGGGCGCGTACTTCCCGCACCGGGTGACATATCACCCCACCTGCCACTCGCTGCGCATGATGCACGTCGGTGACGCGCCGCTGCGCCTGCTGCGCGCGGTCCGCGGCCTCGATCTCGTCGACCTGCCTGACGCGGAGACGTGCTGCGGGTTCGGCGGCACGTTCGCGGTGAAGAACCCGGACGTCTCCGCGGCGATGTGCGCGGACAAGGTGGCCGCGATCAGGCAGTCGCGGGCCGAGGTCGTGTGCGCCGGGGACAACTCGTGCCTGATGCACATCGGCGGCGCGCTGTCCCGGATGCGCACCGGAGTTCGGAGCATGCACCTGGCGGAGATCCTCGCGTCAGGGGACGCCGCGTGACCGGCAGCATGCCGACCTACCTCGGCATGCCCGCCTTCCCCGACGCGGCGAAGCGCGCGGTCGCGAACTCTCAGCTCCGCCGCAACCTCACCCACGCGACCACCGCGATCAGGACCAAGCGGGCGAAGGCGGTCGCCGAGCTCGACGACTGGGAGCAGCTGCGCCAGGCGGCGAAGGCGATCAAGGACCACACGCTGGCCAACCTCGGCACGTACCTGGTCCGCCTGGAGGAGAACGTCACCAGGGCAGGCGGCCACGTGCACTGGGCCAGGGACGCCGCCGAGGCCAACGCGATCGTGGCGGACCTCGTGCGGCAGGCCCACGCCGAGAAGGTCGTCAAGGTCAAGTCGATGGCCACCCAGGAGACGGGCCTCAACGAGGCGCTCGAGGCAGCAGGCATCACCGCGATCGAAACCGACCTCGCCGAGCTCATCGTCCAGCTCGGCGACGACCGGCCCAGCCACATCCTCGTCCCGGCGATCCATCTCAACCGGGCGGAGATCGGCGAGCTGTTCCGCCGCACCATGGACGACGCGCCGCCCGGCCTGACCGACGAACCGGCCCAGCTGGCCGCCGCCGCCCGCGCCCACCTCCGGCACGAGTTCCTGACCGCCACGGTCGGCATCTCCGGCGCGAACTTCGCGGTCGCCGACACGGGCTCGCTGGTCGTCGTCGAATCCGAGGGCAACGGCCGGATGTGCCTGACCCTTCCGGACACGCTGATCTCGGTGGTCGGCATCGAGAAGGTGCTGCCGTCCTGGCGGGACCTCGAGGTCTTCCTCGCGCTGCTGCCGCGCAGCTCCACAGCGGAACGGATGAACCCGTACACGACGATCTGGTCCGGCGTCGCGCCCGGCGACGGCCCGCAGGACTTCCACCTGGTGCTGCTCGACAACGGCAGGACCGACACCCTCGCCGACAAGACCGGCCGGCAGGCGCTGCGCTGCATCCGTTGTTCGGCCTGCCTGAACGTGTGCCCGGTGTACGAGCGGGCCGGCGGCCACGCCTACGGCTCGCCGTACCCGGGACCGATCGGCGCGATCCTGTCCCCGCAGCTGCGCGGCGTGGACTCCGCGATCGACGCGTCGCTGCCCTTCGCCTCGTCGCTGTGCGGCGCCTGCTACGAGGTGTGCCCGGTCGCGATCAACATCCCTGAGGTGCTGGTGGAGCAGCGGGCTCGCGTGGTGGAAAGTCACAAGCATTATCCGGAACGGATCGTGTTCGGTGCCTCGGGCTACGTGCTGCGCTCGCCGCGGCGGCTGGCCGCGGCGCAGCGCGTCGCCTCGCTCGGGCGGCTGGTCGCCGGGC
>NZ_JBARCR010000324.1:0-10439 GCF_049794275.1 Trebonia sp. | reverse complement strand
GTAGTCGGTCAGGGCCGGTTCCAGCAGGTCGAAGACCTGGTGGGCGGTGTCGGCCACGATGGCGGCGATCTCCTGGTTGTCCTTGTCCTCCAAGGTCAGGTCCATGATCTGCTGGAACAGGGTGCGGCCTGGCTGCCGCTGGGGATCCGGGACACCTTCGACGCCGCCGAGGCAAGCACGGCCGGAGCAGACAGCGACATCCATTTCGCCTTCGGCGACGCGGCCAAGGGCACCACCGGGTTCCGCCTCACCCACTCCCAGGCCCTCGCCGCCCAGGCCGTCGCGCTCGCGGCCGGCTCTCCTCCGCTGCGGACGGTAGCATTCGGTGAGGTCGCACCGGTGGCGATGATGCTCGGCTCACCCGAGCTGCTGCGGGCCTGGGTGCTCGCCACGCTGGCGGACCTGGCCACCGACGACGAGAACCACGCCCGCCTGCGCGATACCCTGCTGATCTTCCTGCACACCGGGGGCAGCTACAAGGTCACCGCCGAACGGCTGATGCTGCACAAGAACACCGTCCAGTACCGGATCCGTAAGGCCGAAGAGAGCCTCGGCCGGCCACTTAGCGATAACCGCCGCGACGTGGAACTCGCGCTACGGGTCACCCGCTGGCTGGGGTCATCTGTGCTTCAGCCGACCCGGCAACGATCAGCCGCCCTGGCTGGCACCGCGTAGACACCGCTCCCCGGATGGCCGATCAGCGCTGCACGTTGGCCGATGTCCCCCTGGGACAGTCGCGGCGACAGGTTACGGCGCGGCGCAGCCGTTCGAGGCCTGTAGGGGGATAGGTTCTTGAGTCCGTGACGAACTGACATTCGTTGGGTAGAATGCCCTAGATTGTCATGGGATGCCTAGATAGGTGACATCGTGCGAGAGACACACGAGATGATTCTTAACGGCCGCGCGAAGTCCGGCGAAGAGGAATGGGTCTGCCCGGATTGCGGGCGGCGCGTTCTGCTGAGGTGGCCCCCGGATTTCGAACGCCTCATCCTTGAGCATGGTGACGATACGGCCGTCCATGTCGGCGCGAAGGGCGGCGTGCGGATGACCGGCCTCGAGGTCAATCCGTCACCTTCCCCCGGCCTGTCCAGCGAGGCGCGGCACTGGCTAAGCAACAACGGCATTGACTGGGACGGAACACCCGCCTGATCGCGTCGCAGGACGCAAGGGGCCGCCGCTTCAGGAGGGCATGACCTGCAGCATGATCCCCTCAGCCATCGCGGCGATGCCCCCATGGCCGGCGCCTGCTGCTCGCAGGCTTACCGCGGCCTCTAGGAGATAGATGCCGGGCGGAAGACCTTCAGCGTCAATCGTGATGGTTGTGATGCCCGCTACTTTCAGCAATCCGCGCGGCCTGGCAAGGGTTCTGCCGGATCTTCCCCCGAGTTGCCTGGCTATGATCACCGCGCTATAGATGAGCCGGTCGCTTTGCGGTGCCGCTTTGGTCAAGTCCAGGCTCAGGGTCACCCCGAAGGACTGCGCCGCGCGGAGCAGCGTGCGATCCGGCCGCAACCTAACGATCCATGCGGCGGGCCAGGGCGGCGAAGCGTCTGCGGCCGCGGACCGGGCCGCCGCTTGAGACGCTTCGGGCTGGGCTGGCGGCGAAGGCGTCGTCGACGCCTGTGCGGTGACAGGTGGCTGCCCGATGGGGGGGACCTGGCTGGTCGCGCTTGGTTCGGCGACTGACTCAGGCATGTATTCCGGATCCGGCTCCGCGTCGAGTGGCCCCACTGGCGCCGCGAGCAGCCCGACGGGGGCAGCGGGGGCAGTGGGGGCAGCAGTCTCCTTGATGAAGCGCAGCATGGCATCGTGCTCCCAGCCGGCCCATCGCTTTACCTCGCCGGTCCCGACGTGCTCCATCCTGGTGTCGCGGATCGAGCCATCGTCGTTGAGAAGAACGCGGACGATGAAACTCTCGTAGTGCTGCCCGTTTCCTGCCGCAGGACCGCCGCGTTTCGGTGGCATCGCGGTTCCTTCCGCAAGTTTGCCTCCCCGGACGCGTTCCATCCCCCATCTGTACTCTCGGTGCGGGCCCCGGGCTGGCTGTGGCAGCCATGCCCGAGCCCCGCACCTGCGTCAGACTCTTTCTGCTGGAGCTTGCGATGAAGAAGATCCACAAGCTCAGTTGATCATGTAATTCCCCATTTCCACGAACGCTGCGATGTCCGAGGGCACACCATTGAAGATGAAGACGGCGACGAGGTTGTACACCATCGAACCCGGCGGAGGCGAAGGATCGGAAAGCGGTATCGAGCTGGATGGCCGGTCGGCGGGGTAGGTCAACGTCCAGGGGATGGGCGTGGTGCCCGCTGGATCCGTCGGGTTCGCTGTGATGGTGATGTCTTTCGAGAGAATCTTTTGGTTATACCCGCCGCCGAGCTGGTCGGCGTAGACGGAGACGTTTCCCGTACCCCCCAGCCAGTTCGGGAAATCGATATGACCCTTGACCGCGAAGCCTAGGTCGAGGTCGAGGACATCCGCCGGGGCGCCGCCGGGATCAGTCACCTGGTCGACAGCGAAGTCGGCACTCAGGACGGACGGGAACTGGATTGGGCTGGACCCAGGTACAGACATGGTGATCACCTTCCTACTTCGAGAAGTGAGCATGGGTTGAATCCGCTCTCGCGCGGGGTCCTGAAGCGTTTCACCTCCTCTGGCCCCGTGTCCGATGCTGGAGGGATCCATGAAGCTCACTCTGGTGGGCCGCGCTTAACCGCTGCATGGGCGGGCGCTTAATCCCGTAGGGACCTGAATTAAGCGGGTGCGCGCTGGGTTCCCCGGACACGCAAAGCTGCAGGGTGGGCAGCCCCCCGGTTCACACCGACTCATGGCGCCGAATCTGGTTGTGCAGTGTGATCGTGGCCAAATCAGGTTCGACGCCCAGTTCGCTTCGGAGCGCGCCGACGCATGCCCGGTACTGGATCAGCGCCAAGTGTGGCTGACCCTGCCTGCTGTAGCAGCGCATCAGCCGCCGGTACGCGTCCTCCCGGCAAGGATCTTGTTCGATAATGCGCCGACAAAGGTGTGCGGATTGCGCGTATCGCCCCGCGTTGAAGTGGAGGTTGCTGAGCCGCCCAAGCGTGTCGAGGTATGCGAGGCGCAGACGTTCACGGATCAGCGCCGCCCAGTCGTCATAAGGGTCGTCCGCAAGGAATTCGCCGCGGTAAAGACCGGTGGCGAATTCGTACGCGGCCGTCGCCTGGTCGGTATCGCCCACGTCCTCATGGAGCCGGCCCCGTTCGACCAGCTTGTCGAACTCCTCAATATCTAGCCATAGGCGTACGTCAGGGTGAAGTCGGTAGGTGCCATCGGAATAGACGATGACTGGGACGTCCTTGGCCTTCTTCAACACGCACCGCAAGCCATGGATGGCGACGTTAAGGCTGTTCCTCGAGGCCTTTGGTGACGACTCTGGCCAGAACACCCCCATTAGTACCTCACGCGAAGGCCACGGCTGGCGGTGGGTCAGCAGATAGCCGAACAGCGAACGAGTACGCGCGCTTGACCATTCTTCAACGGGAGCGTCATCGATGACGACGCTCATAGGGCCGAGCAGGTGGACGGAGACCTCCGCCTGGGCATGGACTGGGTGCGAGACGCGGCCCGGCGCCGCACGCCGCAGCGTCGCGAGATGCGGTGAGGCCCCTTCCGACACCGTTCGCCCGGGCGCAGTCTGCACTTGTCCTACCGACCCCACGGGGCGCGCGCGCCACGCTCGTGAGCCTGTTGATGGCACGGCCATCGCGGCGAACTTAACAGCATGGGAAACAGGTGATTCACCGGCGTCCGGCGGCAACGCCGCTCCGTTCGGGCCGTTGATATGCGCCCCGCCAGGGTGCCTGTCATGCAGCCGGCCGCGCAACCTGGTCCACGACCACCGCCCCACCGTCCGCTCCCCGCTAGATTCGGCCAGTCCGGGCATCTTTAGGACGGCAGGCACGTCCGACCAGCCGTCCCCTCCCGGTACGCCGCCGTCACGGCCGCCCGGCGCCCGGGCGCATGCAAGCAGTTCACCAAGTACCTGGTGCTCGGCGCGGCTGAGCGCGGCCTCGGCCTCGCGGTGCGATTCCTGCTCTCGGCGCAACGTAGCCACCTGCGTGGCGAGTTGACCCGCCTTCCGTATCGGCTCGGCGGCGGCGCCGACCGAGACGGCCGCGGCAGCCCGGCTGAACGAAGCGAGGGCGTAGTCGGTATCGCCGGTGACGAGCGCCACGCGGCCTTCCTGCCAGGTCGCCCACATCCGGACCATGGCAGCTTTAGCGTCGTTGGCCGCAGCGGCCGTCTCCACGAGCAAGCGGGCCGCGCGCGCGTGCTCTCGTGCTTTCACAAGATCGCCAGCGTTCGCCGCGGCAGCGCTTGCGGCAAGCATGCTGCGAGAGGCGCCGTCCGCGTCATTGCGATTGGCATACCGTGTCGCTGCTGAGTCGTACAAGCGGCTCGCTGCGACCGAGTCACCGCGGGCCGCCATCATCTCGGCGCGCACGTAATCGAAGTTCGGGTAAACGGCGGACAAGCCGGGAGGCAATCGGTCGAGCCACTCCTCTAGGGCTTGCCACCTGCCGAGATCGATGAGACCTTCAGCACGGCTGGAGATCGCTCGTGCGGCGCAGTCATGATCACCGAGCGTGAAGTAAACAGAGATTGCCTCGTCGCCCTCGCCAGCCAGGAGCAGCCAGTCCGCTGCCTTGTGCAACGCCTCGCGACTTGGCATGGACCGCTGCCCCAGTGCGGCGCCCAGGGGATCGCGCCAGTTGTTTCTGACGCGCGACCAGCCATCCTCGAGCGACTGGATCCAGGGGCCTTGCGCTAGAAGGCTCTCGCCGGTTACGGCTGATGTCATCGCCGGGTGGGTGTATTCGATCCGCAGCGCGAGCCCAAGTGCACGGCGGCTGTCCTCGCTGGTACTACCGAGCAGTACCCCGGCAAGTCGTGTGAGCAGGTCCTTCTCGCCACGTGCCCGTTCGAGCACGCTCGCGAGAGTGCGGGGACCGGCAGAGCACCGTGCGGCGCGGATCGCAGCGAGCACAGTAGGCCGCCCCGCGAGCGCCGTCACCCGTTCGTCCGCGCGGCGTGACAAGGGCAAACCTATTTCATCGAGGGCCCGCCGCGCTGCCGTAGGCGGCAGGCTCAAGTCGCCGCGGGACCGCCGGACCCATGCACTGGGCACGCCGTCCGGTGGGTTGCCGCTGGCGACGAGCACGCACGGGACGGCACGAGCCAGAGGCGGCAGCAGGTCGGTGCTCAGCAGGGTGAAGGTGGCCGTTCGGTCCCACGCATGCTGGACGTTCTCAAGCACGAGGGCACCGCTCATGCTCAGCCGCCCACCCATCTCGGTGCCCAGTCCGGCGAACAGAGACGGCCAGCCGTATACGGGGCCTGGCTTCGCTCGCATCAACTCCGACGTCACGTTTGCCGCACCGAAACGCGCCGCCGCGGTCGCGAGCGAAACGAGAAACGTGCCGGGGTCGCGATCCTGCGGGCCGAGCCGTAGCCAGATCGGACGCCGGCCTTTGCGCAGGAAAGCAGCGGCCAGGTCCTCGGTGGGCAGGCTGTCCTCAGCTACGTCATAGATGGTCAACTGCGGCTCGGCGGCGTCATCGAAAGCCAGGTACGCCGCCTGCGGATGATCCGCAGATGGCACCAGCGCTCTCGCCTCCAAAGGCATGGTTCCCCGATGCTTCACCGCTGTCACTCCAGGCAGTAACCCGGCCCCGTACACCCGGACACAGTTACTACACGCCGTGCATTCAGGCGTGTCAAGGTGCCGAAGGTCCCATGCCAAGTGACGATTCTGTGGCTCATTGGCCAGGTCCCGCTCAGGCGTTGTACTGAGGAAATGCGCTGCCGGTGCCTAGCTGAGGATGAGCCCTTGGAGGCTCCCCGCTAGGTCTGGCGACTCTGCCGGGGCCGGGTAGCTCCCCCGGATAAGTGAGCAGCGTCGCTGTGGACAACGGTGTGCATCACCTGTGTAAAACCGGGCCTAGCCTGTGTACACACTGGGGAAATGATGGGGACTTCATTGCCGGGTCACCGCGCTGCGAACCACTTGACATGGCATAACGTGCTCCGCGCCCTGTGCATATGTAAACGACTGGAATTTTCCACATACCACGCCGCGACATCCAATAAATAAGCCGGAAATTTATCTAAGGTATATCCATTCGTGATTAGCAGCCGGGACTGTCGATTTATGAAACCGCAGGTGGTGAGCCCGGCGCCTTGCTAAGGGGACGCGGCGCCTTGCTAAGGGGAGGGCGGCCGCAACGGTGGCGCGGGTCCGGCAGGCGGCCCACACGGGGTAGGCGCAGGCGCTCATTACTGACTCGACGGGAGGGGCGACATGAAGATCAAGATCCGGTCACACGACGCCCGCATGGTCCACGACAGCGACTGGCGCCAGACAGGCGATTGGCTCACCACCCTCAGAGAGGATGACCGCGCCAACCCGATGGGCGACGGCCACGCCCAGCCGAGGCGCGACGACTATGCGTCGCAAGAAGTTCCTGTCGACACCTACCGGGCTGAGGTTGCCCAGGCTGAGGCTGCCGCCCGGGCGGAGGCTGCCTACCGGGCTGAGGCTGTTTACCGGGCTCAGGCTGCCGCGAGGGCTGAGGCTGCCGTGAGAGCCGAGGCTGCCTACCGGGCTGAGGCCGCCGCGAGGGCTGAGGCTGCCGCCAGGGCTGAGGCCGCCGCCAGAGCTGAGGCTGCCTACCGGGCTGAGGCCGCCGCCCGCTCCGCAAGTACCGAGCGGGCCGTGATCGGCGATGAGCTGCGGATACCAATCATGTGGTGTGAGATGGGGTCGTGCATCTCCTGGCACGCCGATTCCGCGGCACTCGGAGAGGCCGACGCCCGCGTCCGCGCGATCAAAGCCGGCTGGCGCATCGACGCCCTCGGCCGGCTGGCGTGCCCCCGGTGCCAGCAGTCTGATGCCGGCTTCTGGGCCACTCACTCGGTCGTGGCGTGGGACCGATACACGGCCATGGCCAGGGCAGCCTCCGTCTCCAGCCACAACGCTGCCGCCGCTACCGGACGCAGTTATGACCCTGGCCCCCCTGCTAGGGGGCGCGCCTACGACGGGCCGCCGAACCCTCCATGGCGCCAGTCGGCACCGCCGGTGCCGGCGCCACGCCGTGACAGTGGGCCGTTCCTGGCGAACTATCCGCGGCGGGCGATCCGGTAGGGGCTGCCGTTTCCCGCGTGGCCTTGAAGGGCAGCCCGTTTGAGCTATGAGAGGGGCGACGGCTTCAGCACTGTGTCGCAGTATGTGGAGTCGGGTCCGTAAGGCCCGCCGCACTGCATGGTGGCCGGGAACTGCGATCCCTGCTTGTAGTCGAACTTCGTGCCTGGGTAGTCGGCGCCGAAGGTGATCGCGCTATAGGCGGAATTGGCCGCATACCACGGATAGGTGCAGTAGGGGCCGCCGTAAGCCGGACAGTACGAGGAGACCTCCGCCGTCCCGCCGAGGTCGCTTGTCACCGCCCACTCACTGGGCGCGGACCCGTTGGCAAAGGTGACAGACAGGATCTTCAACGGCGTGATCCCGAGCCAGCTCGCGGTGTTGTAAGAATCGCAGTCGGTCTGCCCCGGATAGCAAAGCTGGCCAGCCGGAGTGCTGAAGTTTGACGTGTGCCCGATCTCCCAGACGAACGCGTTAGGCGTGTCGTCCACAAGGCCCCAGCCGAGCGCGTTGCCGATCTGCTGAGTGCTGTACAGCGGGAGCAGCGGTCCGTACTTGCTGTTCAGGACGATCGTGCCGGAATGGCCGGTGGTCACGTCGGTCACCGTGACATTCCACCCTTGGCCCGCCGAGCCGAGGTGGAAGTGGATGCGCACGGTGTCGCCCGCGCTCATCACCAGCGGAGACTTGCTCGTGCCGTCGTAGAGCTCCGCGTTGAATGCGGCGTCCTCCGCTCCGCTCTGCGTGCTGACCTGCCAGACCGGCGAGCAGACCGTGAACTTGCCTGGCGCGTACGTCACGTTGTAGCCGCCGTCGGAGGAGCACGTGTTGACCACGGCATCCGGATAGAACTGCACCTCAAGAAATGCCTGCCCGAACAGTGCGTGCGGGTTCGGGTCAGACACCGCGCCGCCCCACCAGAAGGTTGGCCCGACCGCGGAGACGGGTACGGTCCCGTCGGCGGGCAGGACCGCGGTCCAGGTCAGGTGCAAACGCCACCGCTTTGATCCTGCGAAGAGGCTGTCGGCGCGGCAGCCGCAGGCAGTGACGTGCCGACGGCGAGCAGAACAACTGCTGCCGTTCCCAAAAGGCCGCCCGTAATTCGTGCCATGCCGCGCTTGCCCACGTGGGCCTCCCGGGAACGAGGAGCTATACGGACGCGAGATTAAGGTGAGCATAATTTGAAATGCAAGCTATCGGCAACGTTAATGCGCTGCCAGCCTTAATCGGCGGTGTGATTTACGAGCCGTCCGATTATTTATTTCATGTGGTTTGCAAGCCGTCCGATTGTTATTTCAGATGCCCGTTGAGCCTGAAGCCTGGGTCGCGGACCTGAGCTACCTTCGCCGGACCCGCACTGCCCGGGTCGCCGGGTCCGCCGACGGCCGCGGCCTGTTGCCTCGGGCCATTTACGTGCGCAAGACTGAGCACGTATTATTTATTTCGTGCTAGTGCTTGAGGCGACACGATGGTAGCTCCTGACACCCCCGCAGTCTGCGAGGCGTGCGGTCGGCCGCTACCCCACCGAGAAGGAAAGGGCAGGCGGAGGCGGTACTGTGACGCGACATGCCGGAGTGCGGCGCGACGCAGGCGGGATGCCGCGAACCGTCCGTATGTCAAGGATGAATTGACACCAACAAATCGTCATGAGAATCTTGACACTGTGGATCGGCTCGCCGATGCGGTCGCCCGCGTCGGCAGCGGCTCCCCGCTTGCGGCCCTGGCGGCGGCACGGGACCTGGCCACCGTCGCCGGCGAGGCGATGCAGCAGGCCGTCGACCAGGCGCGCGCGACCGGTCATAGCTGGAGGGAGATTGGCGATGTTCTCGGCACCACCCGGCAGGCCGCGTTCCAGCGGTTCGGGCACCCGGTTGACCCGCGCACCGGAGCCCCGATGAGCACGGAAATCGCGGCGGGTGCCGCGGAACGGGCCGTCGCGATCCTGGCCTCCATGACCGAAGGCCGCTGGGAGGAAGCACGCCGCGACTTCAGCGGCCAGATGAGTCAGCGCCTCGATGCCAAGCGACTGGCCGATGGCTGGGCACGCATGGCCGGCCTGGTCGGCGCTTATGAGGGCATGGGCGACGCGTTCGCCCACCGGGTCGCCGACCACACCGTCGTCGAGATCCCGCTGCGGTTCGAGGCGGGCGAGGCGACAGGCCGGGTCATCTTCGACGAGGACGGCAAGGTCGCGGGCCTGTGGCTGCGGCCATGATCGCGTCACTCGTCATCGGCGGAGTGATCCTGCTCGCCATGATCGGCGTCTCCTGTTACGGCTGGGTCATCCTCCCGGCCGACGCACGGGTGCCGATCCACTTCGGCGCCGGCTACAACAACTTCGTGTCCAAGGGCCTCGGGCTGGTCATGCATCCCGCCGCGGGCGTGGTCATCTACGTCATCTCTGCCGCGACGACCCGCAACCCGGCTAAAGCGTCATCGGCCGTCTACATCGTTCCCATCGTCATGTGCGTCTTGCTGGTCGTCCAGGTCGGCGCGATCAAGGTGGCCCGCAGCCGATCCGGGATGATCGGCTAGGGCCCGGGCAAGAGCGGAATTTAGCCAGCGCCCCTGGGCAACCAGCAGTCTGTCCGTGACCATCAAGTAGGTATGGAGCATTCGAGGACCGCCCGGTGAGACCTGCACGGGAAGCCGAATACACCGACTACATCCAGGGCCGCCTGCCCTCGCTGCGTCGGGTGGCTTACCTGCTGTGCCAGGACTGGCAGCGCGCGGACGACCTCGTGCAGACGGCCATCACCCGGCTGTACACCCACTGGGGCCGCGCGCGGAACGCGGCCAGCATCGACGCCTACGCCAGGACGATCCTCATCCGCACGTTCCTCGCCGAGCGTCGCTCCGCCTGGAGCCGCCGGGTAACGCTCTTTTCCGCGTACCCCGACCTGCCCGCCGCTGCGGACGCCGACCCCGACACGCGCCTCGACGTGCGCGCCGCGCTGGCCAGCCTGCCGCCCAGGCAGCGCGCGACGCTGGTGCTCCGCTTTTACTGCGACCTGCCCGTCGAGGAGACCGCGGCGGAGCTCGGCTGCGCGCCGGGCACCGTGAAGAGCCAGACCGCCAAGGGCCTGAGCGCGCTGCGCCGCGCGCTCGACCCGGTACCGGCCGAGGAGAACTGACGATGGACACCCTGGATGAGCACGCCGTCCGCACGCTGCTGCACGAGGCGGCTGGCACCCCCGAGCCCCCGTCCGCCGTCGACGTGGACGCGGCCCGTCGCCGCGGCAGCCGTCGGCTCCGGACC